>NZ_LYXG01000001.1:0-272094 GCF_001663515.1 Halomonas sp. G11 | reverse complement strand
TCATGCCGCTCCCCGGATCGTCAACTACTAATAAAGACGATCAGAATAGCGAGCCAGAAATGAAGCACAACCCTTTGAGAGCAAGTCACAGCGATCTCTTACATGTGTAAGAAATGGCTTACAAATAACCCGTTTCAAGGGCTGTTTTTAATCTTCCTCCTTGATTCTCCTTAGCCATTACTCTTCTTTTGGCCCCACCACATGCTTCACTTCGAGATAGGCACTGAGCCCCCAAGGGCCGAGTTCGCGGCCGATGCCGCTGCGTTTGAAGCCGCCCCAGCCGGTTTCGGGGAGCACCAACTGCTCGCTGTTGTACCAGATGCTACCGGCTTTGAGCTTGCGGCCGATGCGTTTGGCGCGCTCGGGGTCGCCGCTGATGACGGTGGCCGCCAGGCCGTAGTCGCTGTCGTTGGCAAGTTGGATGGCTTCAGCTTCGCTTGCCACGCTACGTGCACAGAGCACAGGGCCAAAAATTTCTTCTTTCCACAGGCGGCTATCCACCGGCACATCCCGGTAGAGGGTTGGTGCCAGGAAGTAGCCCTTCGTTGGCAGTGTGCGGTGCCGCCCGTCGCGCACTGCCTTCAGGCCTTCCTGTTCGGCCAGGTTCAGATAGCCCTGAACCGCGTCGCGCTGCTTGGCGCTGGTCATCGGGCCTAAGTCGGTGCCTTCCGCCAGCGGGTCGCCCAATGTCAGCGCATCCATCCGTTCGGCAAGGGCAGCGTAGAGCGCTTCCGCTATATCTTTATGCACCAATAAACGCGAGGTCGCGGAACAGATTTGCCCGGCGTTGAAGTAGATGCCTGCCATCACCCAATCAGCGGCCTGAGCGGGGTCAGCGTCTTCCATCACCAGAACGGGGGATTTTCCGCCCAGCTCCAGCGATACGTTAGCGGAGCGGTTGGCTGCGGCCTTCATCACCGCCTCGCCCACCCGATTACTACCGGTAAAGGAAATTTTGTCCACATCGGGATGGTGAGTCAGCGGCGCGCCGATGCCCTCGCCGTCGCCGTTGAGAATATTCAGCACGCCCGCGGGCAGACCGATTTCCAGAGCAATTTCTGCCTGCACCCGCTCGGGGAGCGGCGTGACTTCCGAGGGTTTGAGCACGGCGGTACAGCCCGCAGCCAAAGCGGGGGCCAGCTTCCAGGCGCTGGTCACCAGCGGGAAATTCCACGGGGCAATCAGCCCTACCACGCCGACAGGGTCGTGGTAACAGCGGGCTTCAACACCCTCCATTTCCACGCTGACCAACTCGCCCTGGCGGGCATCCAGCGCCCTGGCCTGCCCGGCGTAGTAGCGATAGCAGGCAATCGCATCGTCAAGATCGATCCCTGCTTCCGCCAGCGGTTTACCGTTGTTGGTCGCCGAAAGCGTGAGGATCGAATCCCGGCGGGCTTCCAGCGCGTCGGCGAACTTTTCCAGGAACGCCGCCCGTGCGGCACCGCCGAGCGCCTGCCAGCCGGGCTGCGCCTGCTGGGCGGCGTCGACGGCAGCATCGACATCCGCCGCATCCCCCGCGGTCACCTGGGCAATGCGTTCTTCGCGGTAAGGATTCATCACGTCGAGCAGGCGGGTACCCTGGGAGGCGACCCATTGGTTGTTGATGAACTGGTGATCGAGAATCAGGCTATCTGACAGCGAAGCGTGTTCCGCGCTTGAAGACGTAGACACCGTGGTGACTCCTTTAAAGGTCGTGTTGGCGAAGCCAATCATCGATAAGTTGCTTGAGATGCTGGCCGCTAAAACTGGGGAAGTGTCCGCCGTGCACCGTGCGCACCGGCAGCTCTCTAAGCCGTCGCATACTGGCGGCATAGTCGGTGAGGTCGCTGTGCCACAGGTCTTCAATCAACGGACCATCGTAAATCAGGTCGCCCGAGATCAGCGTTTGGGTGGCCGCTTCCCACAAAGCGATACCGCCAGGGGAATGCCCCGGGGTATGAATCACTTCCCACTGTCGATTGCCCAAATCCAATATCTCGCCATCCTCTAATGGGCACACCATCTGCGGCGCGGTAATGCGGTAGCGTTCGTGGGAATAGGGCTCGGGCGGTAGCGCTTCGAACATGTCGTCGCTGAGAAACTGCGCTGCCAGGGTGCGTGTATTATCCGGCGAATTCAGAATGTCTGCCTCAGCCCGATGCACATGACAGCAGTCGAATTCGTGGGCCGCGCCGATATGGTCAAAATGGGTATGGCTGGCCACCGCCAGCAGGTCACGCTGGCTAAGCAGCGCGACCTGCTGGCGCAAAGGTATGGCACCCAGACCAAAATCCACCACCATGCCGCGCCCGCTGCCCTGGACATGCCAGATATTGCAGCGATAAAACGGCTTGATCCACGGCTCGTCGATCAGGGTAATACCGTCCGCCTTGGCGGCGGTACGGTACCAATGCTGCTCGTTAATGCGCGTTAAGCTCATGCCGCTGCTCGCCTAGTGATGGCCACTTTACTGACAACGTAATAAAGCGCGCCGGTAATCACAAACACGGGTAGCGAGGCCCCAAAGTCCAGCGGTGCCACCCAGTTCCAGTAGTAGGCCAAAAGCGCCCCCACCGCATAGCTGCCCAACGCCAGCCAGTTAAATGCAGGCAGGCTATCGGCCTGTTGAATCAGTTGAGCCGAGGTGTAGCGCTGGCGACCCAGCAGGAAGTAGTCGACGATCATCAGTGAAAAGGCGGGAATAAAGACGCTGCCAATGATCAGTAGAAACGTCTGGAACTGATCGAGAATACCGGGGATCAGAGCACCGATCACGGACACGACGCCAATGATCAACGCTGGCTTCCAGAACGGCACCTTGGGCCGCACGCTCATGAATGAAAGCGTCGCGCTGTAGACACACATGACGTTCGTCGTCAGCACCGAAAAGAAAATCACCAGCGCCGCCGGTAGCCCAAACCCGAAACCGCTCAGCAGGGCCGTGGGATCGTAGGTCTGCTCCATGCCTTCGGCGATGGATAGCGCCGAGACCGTGGCGCCCAGCCCCATGGCAATCAGGGTGGCCGTCACATAGCCGCCCCAGGTACCGACAACCGCTGCCTTCAATGTACGGCAGTGGCGATTATAGTCCGCCGCAAGCGGTATCCAGGAAAAAGCAGTGGCCACGACGATATCGAAAATCACACCACCGCCCAGCACGCCTTCAGGCTCCAGTTGGGTAATGCTCGGCAGGTCGTAATGGCGATTGAGCGCAAACAGCACCACTGCCGATAGCCCGACCATTAGCAACGCCGCGATCTTCTCGACCTTCTCGATACCCAAGTGTCCGCGAAGGGCGATAAGCACCACCAGGGATTCGCACAGCACCGTAAACAGCGCCACATTGGAGTATCCCGTCAGGCTCTCCACCGCGTAGTCGAGGCTCATGCCCGCCAAGAGCGCCTGGATCCAGCTCCACGCAATCAGCGCCAGCAGGTTTACCCAGGCAGGAAAGTTGGCGCCTTTTCTACCGAAGGTACCCCGCGCCAGCACCATGGTCGTCATCCCGGTGCGCTGACCCATGACCCCGATCAACACCAGCGGAATAATGCCGATCGCCGAGCCTACCGCGATCAGCAACATGGCATGCTGAAAGGTTAAGTCCGGCACCAGAAACATACCGGTTAAAATCGTGGTGACAACGACGTTGGCGCCCAGCCACAGCGCGAAGGTGCCAGGCAGCCCGAGGCTATGCTCTACGTCGTCAGCCGACAGCGTATCCTGGCCCAATACATGATTACTTTTCATTGTTATCTCCTGTTTCAATCAGGTTTCTTTGCCATGCTGCGGCGTTTATTTCGATCAGTAACGGCCCGTTCGCTTCGTGGTTGGCGAGCGCTTTAGCAAACTCGGCGGGGCTTTCTACCAGCACACCCGGGCAACCAAAGCCTTCGGCCAGAGTGAGAAAGTTCGGCGCCTGAATATCCACGCCCAGCCGGGCAACACCGTTGGCATCCATATAGCGACGAATCTCTTCATAACCGGCGTTGTGCCAGAGCACGATGACGATTGGCAGGCGCTCTTCTACCGCTGTTGCGATCTCGGAGAGGGTAAACATCACCCCGCCATCGCCTACCAAGGCCACCACCGGTAGATCGGGGCGACCCAACTGGGCACCCAGCGCCGCCGGTAGCCCATAGCCCAGGGTGCCGTAGCCCGTTGAGGCGTTGAAGTAACGCCGTGGTGCGGGCTGGCTCACCAGGTGATTACCGGCATACACCGGCGCGGTGGAATCGCCCACCAGAATGGCGTCAGGCAGGTGCTCGGCAAGCGTTGTATAAAGCGGCACAAAATCGCTAAAGGCGGGATCCTTGACCAGGTTCAACGCGCTTAACGCCGAGGCGGTTCGTTCAGTTCCCTGGCGTTGCAATGAATCGGGAAAGTGACCGAGCAACAACTCAAGGCTACGCCCAGCGTCCCCCACCAGACCCAGCGTGACGCGCTGGTTACGCACCAGTTGTTCAGGTTCCAGATCGATACGGATCAGCGTGCCATTAAGGTGGAAACCACCGTCAAACACCACGTCGTAGTCGGTCTCACCCAGTTCGGTACCCACCGCCAAAATCACATCGGCGTTGGCCGCCAGCTCGCGTACCGCAGGCAACGCGGCGTTCGCGCCTAAATCCAGCGGGTGGTCACGGCCCAACAGGCCTTTGGCGTTGATGGTCGTGACCGTGGGCGCATCCAGCTGTTCTACCAATGCCCGCGCCGCTTCGGGCGCCGATACGCAACCACCGCCCAGTAGCACCAAGGGCTGCTTCGCCGCCTTTAACAGCCGAGCGGCCTCGGCAAGCCCGTCTGGGTCGGGCGCGGCCCGGTAAAGCGTGGGCGCCTGCCAGGAAGACGGTGCGTCTACCGGCGCGTTGAAGAGGTCGATGGGGATTTCAATGTGCACCGGGCCAGGCCGCGCGCCGTTGAAAATGGCAAAAGCACGGGCCAGCACCTCGGGCAGCGTGTTGGCGTCCAGCAGCGTATGGCTGAAGCGTGCCACACCGCTGATCATCTGCTGCTGGCTGGGCAGCTCGTGCAGCCGCCCTTGGCGCATACCCAGCGTATCGCGACGGTTCACGCTTGAGATCACCAGCATGGGAATGGAGTCCGCCAGGGCCTGGCCCATGGCGGTGGCCATATTGGTCATCCCCGGCCCGGTGATAATCAGGCAAACGCCCGGCTTGCCGCTGGCCCGGGCATAGCCGTCGGCCATAAACCCCGCACCCTGTTCATGGCGCGGGGTAATATGCTGCACATCGCTGCCTTCCAGCCCGCGATACAGCTCCACGGTGTGCACGCCGGGAATACCGAACAGTGTGCTGACACCGTAGGTATCGCGCAGCAAACGGATCAGTAGCTCGGCGCAGGTCAGGGATGCTGGACTGGTTGATTGATTGCTGGTTGCGTCAGCGTTCATTGCAGGCCCCTTAGAAGAAAAACGCGTGGGCCATAAAGGCAATGATCGGCAGCGTAATGGCGGTACGCAGCAGGAAGATCGCCGCCAGTTCCCAGAGCTTGATAGGGATCTTCGACTTGAGCAGCAGCGCGCCGATTTCCGACATATAGATCAACTGAGTGAGCGACAGGCAGGCAATCACGAAGCGGGTCAGTTCGCTTTCGATATTGGTCGCCAGTACCGCTGGCAGGAACATATCGGCAAAGCCGACCAGCGTCGCAGGTGCCGCCGCTTCTGCCTCGGGAATCCGCAGCAGCTCCAGCACCGGGACCATGGGGTAGGAGAGCCAGGTAAACAGCGGGGTAAATTCCGCCAGAATCAGTGCGACCGTGCCGATGGCAAACACCAGGGGCAGCAGTGCGAGGAAGATATCCATGACGTTAAGCAACGCCAGCTTCGCCAGTTCCCTGGGCCCCGGCGCACCGGCGGCACGGCGCGTGGCTTGCAGCAGGCTGTAGCGCAACAGACCTATTTTAGCGGTGGGTTTTTCGCTGATCTGGCACCCTACCGGCTCATAGTAATCATTGGCTTTGCGGGACAGCGGCGGCAAGCGCGGCACGATCACCGCAGCAATTAACCCCGAAACCACCACCGTGAAATAAAACTGCACAAACAGGTGGTTGATATCCACGAAGCTGGTCACGAGCAGCGCAAAGGCAATCGAGACCACCGAAAAGTTGGAGGCAATCACCGAGGCTTCGCGGCCGTTATAGTAGCCCTGCTCATACTGTTGCGTGGTAATCAGTACACCGACGGTACCCGACCCCATCCACGACGCGGTGGCATCGATGGCGCTGCGTCCCGGAAGATTGAAGATCACCCGGAACGGCTTGCGCACCAGGCTGCCGATAAACTCCATAAAGCCGAATTCCACCAGAAACGGCAGCAGCAGCGCGGCAAAGAAGAAGAAAGTCAGCAGCACCGGCGCCAGATCGTTGAGCATCACCCCACCGGTAAACGATGCGGTGACGAATTCGGGGCCTACCTGAAAAAACGTCATCAAGGCAAAGAGCGCGCCCAGGATGCGCATACCCAACCATACCGGCCCGACGTGAAACATTTCGTTCAGCACGCCCGATTTCGCCCAGGCAGGATTCACCAGTTTAGCGTAAAGCGTGGCCACGACCGAGAAGCACAAGACCACCGTGGCGATCGCAGGCAAGGCCGCTCCCAGCAGGGTTTGCAGCCCATCGGCCATCAGGCCCATGCCGATGTTAATGGTGTCGCCCACTTGAAAGGGCACCAAGAACAACAGTACCCCGATTAAGGAGGGAATTAAGAATTTGATGAGATGACGCCGTTGGATCGGCTCATCGGCGCTTGGCTCGTCTAGCTGCACATGCGAGGACATGGGTTCACCTGTATTGAAGGTTTATTGGAGGTGAGCTGGCGATTTCTGAAGCGGTGGCCAGCACCGCTTCTTACCTTGTCTATTTATGGATCGCGCCTTGTTACACCGGCGCTTTGTAATGCCATCATCTGATTAACTGCCGCGTTTCACGCCCGGCAGTACGCAGAGCATTTCATACAACAACGTGGCCCCCATTAGCGCGGTGTTGCCGCTGGGGTCATAGGGCGGCGACACTTCCACCAGATCGCCGCCGATAATGTTCAGGCCTGCCGCACCACGAACGATTTCCAGGCCCTGGGAAGACGTCAGGCCGCCCATTTCCACCGTGCCCGTACCGGGGGCAACCGAGGGGTCCAGGGCGTCAATATCAAAGCTGATGTACACCGGGATATCGCCCATCTGCTCGCGCACTTCCTTCATCAACGGCGCCAGCGAGCGGTACCAGCAATCCTCCGCCTGAACGACACGAAAGCCCTGATCTCGACACCAGTCGAAATCTTCCGCCGCGTATCCCGTCCCCCGCAGGCCAATCTGCACGACCTTGTTGGCGGCCAGCAGCCCCTCTTCCTGGGCACGACGAAACGGCGTGCCATGGGCAATCGGCTCGCCAAACATGTGCTCGTTCACATCGGCGTGGGCATCGACGTGGATCAGCCCTACCGGGCCATGTTTCTTGGCAATGGACCGCAGTATCGGCAGCGTCAGCGTATGTTCGCCGCCAAGGGTCAGCGGAATACAGTCATGCTTGAGCACCTCGTCGTAAAACGCGGTAATGATGTCGACGCTTTTCGGCAGGTGAAACGTATTGATGGGGACGTCACCAATGTCCGCCACCTGCAGGCTTTCGAAGGGCGCCGCGCGGGTCGCCATGTTATAGGGGCGCAGCATGCGCGACTCATCGCGAATCTGGCGCGGCCCGAGGCGTGTGCCGGGGCGGTTCGAGGTGCCAATATCCATGGGAATGCCGATAAAGGCCGCGTCCAACCCCTGAGCCGTTTCCTGCGTGGGCAGGCGCATCATGGTCGCGGGGCCGGCAAAGCGCGGCATGCTGTTGCCGCCCAGCGGCTGATTAAAGTCCGACATACTCATCTCCAGCTTGTTGTTGGTTGCGCCATATCCGGCCTGACTACTGCTCACTACTGCTGAATACTGCAGGTACCGTGCCAACTTCCATCTCGCGCACAGGCCGCCATTGAGCGCCGTTAAAAAGCTCTTTCGATGCAAAAATGCATTGAAAATAGGGCCACTTGATTCAAGAATGCATTATCGATTCAGAAACGCATCAAAGGAGCCCCCGGTGAGCGACATCGATAGCTGCGTCCTGCAAACCATCGTGGAAACAGCCAACGACCATTTCTTCATCGTTGGTGGCGACGGCCGCGTGCTGGATATCAGCCCGGGCGCCGAAGCGGTTTATGGGTTATCACGGGAGGAACTGCTTGCCAGCAGCGTTCAACAGCTACAGGCCGCTGGGGTACTGAAGCCATCGATTACGCTGGAAGTGATGCGCACGCGCCAACCTGCGCAGCTTATGCAAGTCACCGGGACAGGCCGACGCGTCATTGCTGAAGCCTACCCCGTCTTTGTGGAGGGCAGGCTCGAGCGCGTCATCAGCCGCTCCCGGGATCTTACCGACCTGCAACTGCTGCAAGATGAATACGCCCTGCTGCAAAAACGCTTCAGCGAACACTTGAAGCGCAGCCATGCCGCCCCCGATGCCGAAGAACAGGCGCTGGATGACGCCCTGGATGACCTCCAGGTCAGAAGCAACGTCATGCGGGAAATTGCCCTGCTGCTCAAGCGCGTGGCGCCCTCGGATGCCAATGTGCTGATGCTGGGCGAGTCCGGCGTGGGGAAAACCGCCTTCGCCAAACAATTGCACCGCTGGAGCCAGCGCTGTGATGGCCCCTTTATCGACGTCAACTGCTCAGCCATCCCCGAGAACCTCTTCGAGTCGGAGATGTTCGGCTACCAGCCAGGCGCTTTCAGCGGCGCCGCGCGGCAGGGCAAAGCGGGCCTATTGGAGCAGGCCGAAGGCGGTACGCTGTTTCTGGATGAGATCGGCGAGCTGCCGCTTTTGATGCAGACCAAACTGCTCAAGGTGATCCAGGATGGCAGCCTGACTCGCTTGGGCGATACCCGCCCAAGGCGGGTGAATTTCCGTTTGGTCGTCGCCACCAATCAAGACCTGGCCAAGCAGGTCGAAGCCGGGCACTTTCGACTGGACCTTTACTACCGTCTTAACGTCATCCCCGTCACCCTGCCCCCGCTGCGCGACCGCCGCGAGGATATCCCCGACTTGGTAGAGGCCTGCCTGAACCGGCTGAACCAGCGCTACGGGCGGCAGAAAATCCTGGGTAATCAGGTATGGTCGACGTTGATGGGCAGCGAGTGGCCAGGCAACGTGCGCGAGCTGGAGAACTGGCTGGAAAGAGCCTGGCTTTCAAGCCCCACCGATCAAATCGAAACGCCGACCGTTCATCCCCAAGCGGAACACCCCGCCACGAATCTGGCAAACGCACCAACTTCCTCCAAGACGTCACCCATCGAGCCCCATGAAACCCTCAAACAGTATCTCGCACGGCTGGAGCGCGAAACCTTTGAAGAATTAAGCACCACGCTGCCCAGCACCTACGCCATCGCCGAACGGCTGGGCATCAGCCAATCCAGCGTCGTACGCAGGCTCCAGCGTTATGGCATTAAAGTCGCCAAGTGATCTTCTGCTTGACACAACGGCTGTCATAAACCATCCATGTAAGTGTCATGCAACTGCAACACCTTCAACACAAGCTGGATCAATAACAACCAACAGCCGGTGATGAGTGTTATGGAGCAATCGCGTATCCGCCTGGAACGCGTTACCAAACGTTGGGACGCGACACCCGCCGTCGACGGTATCTCCTTCGATGTCACGCCCGGGCAATTTGTCATTCTGCTCGGCCCCTCGGGCTGCGGTAAATCGACCACCTTGCGCATGATCGCAGGCCTGGAAGAGGCCAGCGACGGACGTATTTATATCGGCGATCGCGACGTCACCCGTCTGCCGCCTGGGGATCGCGGGCTGAGCATGGTGTTCCAGTCCTACGCGCTGTTTCCGCACTTGAGCGTGGCCGACAACATCGTGTTTGGCCTGCGCAGCCGCAAGGTACCCAAAGCCGAGCAGCGCGAGCGGCTGGCCAAGGTCGCCGAACTCGTTGACCTCACCGACTATCTGAATCGCAAACCCGCCCAGCTTTCCGGCGGCCAGCGCCAGCGGGTGGCACTGGCCCGCTCGGTGATCTCCGAACATCCCATCTGCCTGATGGACGAGCCGCTATCCAACCTGGATGCCCGGCTGCGCAGCGATATGCGCCGGGAAATCAAGGCACTGCAAAGCCGTCTGAACATGACGGTGATCTACGTCACCCATGACCAGGTCGAGGCCATGAGCATGGGGGACCGTGTGATTCTGATGCAGCACGGCAAGATCGTGCAGGACGGCACCCCTGACGAGCTTTACAACCGCCCGGCCAGTGCCTTCGCCGCCAGCTTTATCGGCAGCCCTGCCATGAACCTGCTTCCACTGGTGGCTGGCGAACACGGCGCTGTGATTGATAGCGAATCCGACATGCCGGTTGCCCCACTGGAAGCGGCCAACGGTCAGTTGGGCATCCGCCCGGAAGATATCGAGCTACGCCCTGCATCAGCCTCCGGCGTACCGGCAAAGGTGCTCAGCGACGAATACCTGGGGGCCGACACCATCGCCCATCTGGCGGTCGGCCAACATACCCTGCGGATCCGGCTGCGCGGTCGCCATGCGATTACCGGCCAGCACTGCCGGATCGGCTGGCCTGCGTCCGCCGCGCACCTCTTCGCCGAGGACGGCCTGCGGCGTGACGACCTGACCGCTTACTCACTGATGCCCACTGCTCCGCCGGAAAGCGAGTTACCCATCGGTTCATCGCAAGACGAAACCCGCCACTCCCAGCTCCAACCCCAACGTTGAGGTGTTCCCCATGCGTGCCCGTATCCCCTTTGCTCTTTCTGCCCTAACCGCTGGTCTGCTAAGCGCCGGTCAGGCCGCTGCCAACGACCCGGTCGAATTGACCATGTACTACCCGGTCGCCGTCGGCGGCGCGTTAACCGATGTGGTCGATGGCTTGGTAGAAGATTTCGAAAATGAGCATCCTGATATCGACGTCGAAGCCATCTACGCCGGCAACTACGACGACACCCGCGTGAGGGCGATGTCGGCGATGGAAGCGGGTGATACGCCGCAGCTGTCGGTGATGTTCTCCATCGACCTCTACGAACTGCTGGAACAAGATGCCATTGTGGCCTTCGACGACCTGGTCGAAAGCGATGCAGAACGCGAATGGCTCGACAGCTTCTACCCCGGCCTGATGGAAAACGGCCGACTGGACGGCAAGACCTACGGCATTCCCTTCCAGCGCTCCACCATCGTGCTGTTCTGGAACAAGGACGCCTTTGAAGCCGCCGGACTCGACCCTGAGACGCCCCCAGAGAACTGGGAACAGATGGCCGAAATGGCCGCCACCGTGCGCGAGGCTTCCGATGGCGAACAGTGGGGCGTCATGGTGCCCTCCACCGGTTATCCCTACTGGATGTTCCAGGCCTTTGCCTTCCAGAACGGCCACCGGCTGATGAGCGAAGACGGTACCGAGGTCTATTTCGATGACCCTGCCGCCATTGAAGCGCTGGAATACTGGGTATCGCTGGCCGATGAGCACGATGCCATGCCTGACGACACCATTGAATGGGGCACGCTGCGCCAGAACTTTATCGAAGAATCCACCGCGATGATGTGGCACACCACCGGCAACCTGAGCGCCGTGCGTAGCGACGCCGATTTTGATTTTGGCGTCGCCATGCTGCCCATGAAAACCCAGCGCGGCAGCCCCACCGGCGGTGGCAACTTCTACGTCTTTAAGGATACGACGGAAGAAGAGCAGCGCGCGGCCATGACCTTCATCCGCTGGATGACCGCCCCGGAACGCGCCGCTGCCTGGTCGATCGAGACCGGCTATATGGGCGTCAGCCCCGCTGCCTACGAGACCGAGGCGCTGCGCGATTATGTTGAAGACTTCGCGCCCGCCGCGGTGGCCCGCGACCAGTTGGAGCACAGTACGGCGGAGCTCTCCACCTATCAGGGTGGCCGCGTACGCCGCGCCCTGGACAATGCCGTTCAAGCTGCATTGACTGGCCAGATGACGCCTGAAGAAGCCCTCTCTCAGGCACAGCAAGAGGCTGAGGGCGTGCTACGCCGCTACGCCCGCTAAGGCGCATTAGAAGAAAACAGGACGCTTCCATGTTCGCCGGGGTTCGCCCCGGCTTTTCCGACTCGCGGTGATCCGCCATGCCCCTAACCGCCCACGGTAAATTACAGCTGTACGGCGCGCTGCTGTTACTGCCCGCCGCCGTGCTCCTGGCAGCCTTTGCGTATCTGCCAACCATCATGACCGTCATCAACAGTCTTTTTCTTCCCGGCTTTCGCGGCGAGCCCGCGGCGTTCGTTGGGCTTGAGAACTATCAGGTGCTGTTCGACGACCCGACCTTCTGGCAGGTAGCGCGTAACAACCTGCTCTATGCGCTGGGCACCATCCCCACCTCCATCGCCCTGGCGCTGGGCATGGCGCTGTTCGTCAACGGCAAGCTGCCGGGTCGCGGCTTCGTGCGCATGGCGTATTTCACACCGACCATCCTGCCCATGATCGCCGCCGCCAATATCTGGATGTTTTTCTACGCGCCACAGATCGGCCTGTTCAATAGCCTGCTGGAAACATTGGGATTTTCCGGCGTCAACTGGCTGGGCGACCCAAACGTCGCGCTCGGCTCGGTGATCGTCATGTCGGTGTGGAAGGAAGCGGGCTTTTTCATGATTTTTTACCTGGCCGCACTGCAGAGCATTCCGCCGGAGCTCAAGGAAGCCGCCGACCTGGAAGGTACCGGCCGCTGGAGCTTCTTCTGGCGGGTCACCTTTCAGCTTTTGATGCCGACGACGCTATTTGTCTTGATCAATGCGCTGATCAACGCGGTCCGCGTGGTGGATCACCTGTTCATCCTGACCAAGGGCGGGCCGAATAACGCCACCAACCTGCTGCTTTACTACGTTTACGAGAATGCCTTCTCGTTCTTCGACCGCACCACAGCGGCGACCATCACGGTGGTCATTCTGCTGGTGCTGGCCGTGGTGGCTACGCTGAAGTTCACGATTCTTGATCGCAGGACGCACTACCAATGAACACCACAACAACCACTGTGCCCCGCTCACGTTATGTCTCCATTCCGTCGCTCGACACGATCGCGGCCTGGTTGCTGGCCATTATCTGGGTCTTTCCGCTGCTGTACGCCTTTTGGGCGGCGTTTCATCCCAGCGAGTTCATGGTGAGTTTTGAGCTCTTCGCTCCGCTCACGCTGGAAAACTTTGCCGATGCCTGGACGCAAGCGCCCTTCGCCCGCTACTACCTGAATACCTTCGCGCTGGTGACTGGCGTGGTGTTCGCCCAGTTTGTGGTCTGCACCCTGGCGGCGTTTGCCTTCGCCCGCTTTCCCGTGCCCGGTAAGAATGTGTTGTTCATGCTGGTGCTGATTCAGCTATTTGTGTTTCCCGAAGTGCTGATCGTCGAGAACTACCGCATCGCCAGCGGGCTGGGCTTGATCGACACCATCACCGGGATTGGCCTGCCCTACGTGGCCAGCGCCTTTGGAATATTCCTGCTGCGCCAGACATTCAAGACCATCCCTCGGGAGCTTGAAGACGCCGCGCGCATCGAAGGCTGCAACTGGCTGGAAATTTTGTGGAAAGTCTACGTACCGCTGGCCAAGCCCACCTACCTGGCTTATGGCCTGGTGTCGATCAGCCACCACTGGAACAACTTCCTGTGGCCGCTGGTGGTGACCAACTCGGTAGAGAGCCGTCCGTTGACCGTCGGCCTGGGGGTCTTCTCGGCACCGGAAACCGGGGTCGATTGGGCCACCGTCAGCGCCGCCACGCTGCTCAGTATCGCTCCACTGCTGGTGGCTTTCCTGCTATTCCAGCGCCAGTTCGTGCAGTCGTTTTTACGGGCGGGGATTCGCTAGGCAAACTTCCTTGAATTTTCGTGCGACAATTCTCCCTCAGGCACGAGACAAGGAGCGCATCGATGCACGGCGACACCCATCCGGCCGCCCTCAGGGTCCTGCAGGCGGTATTTGGCTACGACAGCTTTCGCGGCCCGCAGCAGGCGATCATCGAGCATGTCGTCGCCGGTGGCGATGCGCTGGTGCTGATGCCCACCGGCGGTGGCAAGTCGCTGTGCTATCAGATCCCTGCGCTACTGCGCGAGGGCACTGCCATTGTAATCTCGCCGCTGATTGCGCTGATGCAGGATCAGGTGGCAGCACTTCAGCAGAACGGGGTCAGGGCGGCCTATCTCAACTCCAGCCTCGATTACCACGAGGCGGTCGAGGTGGAGAACCGCCTGCGGGCGGGCGAGTTGGATCTTCTATATGTCGCGCCGGAACGGCTGGCCACGCCGCGCATGCAGATGCTGCTGGAACAGACCCGGATCGCGCTGTTTGCCATTGATGAAGCCCACTGCGTTTCCCAGTGGGGCCACGACTTTCGCCCCGAGTATCGCCAGCTTTCCCAGCTTCATCAGCGCTTTCCCCAGGTGCCGCGCATTGCCCTCACCGCCACTGCCGATGTGCCCACCCGGGGCGATATCATGGAGCATCTGCAGCTCCAGGAGGCGGCGCTTTACAACAGCGGCTTTGACCGGCCCAATATTCGCTACCATATCGCCGAAAATCAGGGTAACGCCAAGGAACAGCTGTTGCGTTTTATCCGCGAGCGCCACGACGGCGAGGCGGGTATCGTCTATTGCCTTTCCCGGCGCAAGGTGGAGGAGACCGCCGCCTGGCTGGAACGCCAGGGGCTGACCGCGCTGCCCTACCACGCGGGGCTGCCCCCCGAGCAGCGTCAGCACCACCAGACCCGCTTCCTGCGTGAAGATGGCGTGGTCGTCGTGGCCACCATCGCCTTCGGCATGGGTATCGACAAGCCCGACGTGCGTTTTGTCGCCCACCTCAACCTGCCCAAGAGCATCGAAGCCTACTACCAGGAGACCGGCCGCGCCGGGCGCGACGGCCTGCCCGCCGATGCCTGGATGGCCTACGGGCTCCAGGACGTGATTACCCTGCGCCAGATGCAGCAGGACTCCAGCGCCGCCGACCAGCAGAAGCGCATCGAGCAGCAGAAACTCGACGCCATGCTGGGACTGTGCGAGATCATCAGCTGCCGCCGCCAGGCGCTGCTCCACTACTTCGGCGATCACCTGGACGCCCCCTGCGGCAACTGCGACAACTGCCTGACGCCACCCGAGACCTGGGAGGCCACCGTGGCAGCGCAAAAGGCGCTCTCCTGCGTCTACCGCACCGAGCAGCGCTTCGGCGTGACCTATCTGGTGGATGTATTACTCGGTAAACATAACGAGCGGATCACCCGTTTTGGCCACGACCGCCTGAGCACCTTCGGCATTGGCAAAGAACTCGCGGCTAACGAGTGGAAAGCACTCTTTCGCCAGCTGATTGCCAGCGGCTATTTGAGCGTGGATATGGAGGGGCACGGCGGCATCAAGCTCACTGCCAATGCCAAGCCGGTGTTGCGCGGCGAGGAGCGTCTCACCCTGCGCAAGCCAAGCAACAAACCCAGCAAAGCCAAAACCGCTCGGCGGGGAAGCAAAGGCGCCTCAGCCCCCCAGGGCCAAGGCCCGCTGTGGGAGGCTCTGCGCCAGCACCGCCGGGAACTGGCCGAGGCCCAGGGCGTACCAGCCTATGTGATTTTCCACGACGCCACCCTGGCTGACATGGTCGAGCAGAAACCCCAGAGCCTGGATGCCATGGGCGCGATCTCAGGCATCGGCGCACGCAAGCTGGCGGATTACGGCGAGGGTTTTCTGGACGTCATCCTGGCACATCAGGCAACCGAGCAAAGCGGCTGAATAAGCGGCCGGGGTTTAAAAAGCTCAAATGGTCGATATTTTCCAAAAATCGCTCACTTGGCGTAAACTATGAGTGAGTGAGGAGAGCACTATATGACCATTCAGCATAAAAACGCCGATAAGCGCCGCGAAATGGGGGCCGCCGCAATGCGCACCTACCCCAGTATTTCGCACGCCTGGGGGTTGAAAGAGAGCGAGGCCGCGCTGTTGTTAGGTGTCCCGGACTCCACCTACCGCCGCTGGAAGCAGTCGCCTGAGCAGGCGAGGCTTGATGCTAATCACCTGGAACGAATGTCGTTGATTCTCGGCATTTATAAAGCGCTGCATATACTGTTGCCCAGTAAAGAAGCCGCCAACAGCTGGCTTAAACGAGCCAACAGCAACCCGCTTTTTGCTGGCCACTCTCCCATGGAGCGTCTGTTAAATGGTCAGGTTTCCGATCTCTACGTTGTTCGCCAACATTTAGATGCCGCGCGTGGTGGGGGCCATGCATGACATTCCCAATAAGCAAGGTCACGTGGCACCCCAGCTATCGCATTATTCCCTCCCGCTTCCCACCCATTGATTTGTTTGAAAGCGTCAACAGCAACGCTGGTGACTGGGACTTACTCAATGAGCTGGAGGGTGAAACCTCCGCAAGGCTGCGTGAGGAAGCGGGCGCCATTCACCTGGTTCGCGATGGTGACCGTCGCTACGGACCCGGTTGGACGCCGGTCATGGCGGCCTTCTGCCACTTCCCTGCCGCAGGGTCACGCTTCACCGACGGCTCCTTTGGTGCCTACTACTGCGCGCTAACAGAAGCCACGGCCATTACTGAAACGGTTTACCACGCAGAACGCTTTATGAGTGAATCCAGTGAACCGCCCATGATGCTTCAGCAGCGTGTTTACCTGGCGGATTTGGCGGGCCAACTGATTGACTTACGCGATCAAAAAAATGCCCAAGCGCTACTCGTACCGGACAGTTGGACCGCCGGACAGACCTTTGGCCGGGAAGCCTGGGAAAAGCACTCGGATGGCATCATCTATCCCAGCGTGAGAGATCCTGGCGGCGAGTGCGCCGCTGTATTACGCCCGCCAGTCCTTTCTGCAACACGGCAAGGACGTCATCTCGGCTATGACTGGGATGGTCAGCGTATCCGCCATGTTTATGAGCTGACGGTATTGCGCTAACGATCCCAGTACGGCGGGTCGCCAATCTGTGCGGTCAAATACGTTAAAAATGTAGCCACTTTTTGTGAACGCAATCGGTTTTCAGGATAAATGGCGTGGATACCTTCACGTGTCGCTTCCCCCATGGGGTGGTAATGTTCAAGTATCGGCACCAAGGCCCCGTCACGCAGCGCGTCGAACAGCAGCCAGGTAGGAAAGAGTACAATACCCTGCCCCTGCAAGGCAGCTTCTACCAAGCTTTCTGCGTTGTTGCTATACAGGTTGCCGGTTACCGGGTAACGCTGCGCTTGCGTGCTTTCCTGGGTGAAGAAATACCATGGCTGTTCGCCACGAGTGCCTTTATAGATCAGGCAATTATGAGCGCTTAATGCTTCAGGGTGACGGGGTTCGCCGTGACGAGCGAGATAGGCAGGCGCGGCGCAGGCCACAAAGCGCTGCATGGCTAATTGACGGGCCACCAGGCTCGAATCATCAAGGGCGCCGACCCGAATCACCACATCCGCCCCCTCTTGCACCGGATCGATAAACGCATCGCTCAGCGTTAGCTCCACCTCGACAGCCGAGTTTTCGTCCTGAAAGCGGGCTAGTAAAGGCGCGATGTGCCGCCGCCCAAACGCCACCGGGGCGTTAATGCGCAATACCCCCTGTGGATACGTCGCCCCGCCAATCACCTGCTCGGTAGCTACATCCAGGCTCTCCAATACCTGGCGAATATCCTGATAGTAACGCTCACCGGCATCGGTCAGCCTTACCGCCCGTGTATGGCGGTAGAGCAACCGCTGGCCGAGCGTGCGTTCCAGCCCCGCAATGTGCCGCGAGACCGACGATGCCGGTAAATCAAAATGACGCGCGGCTTCAGCGAAGCTGCCACTTGAGGCGACACGCACGAACAGGCGAAGCGCCATCAAACGAATCGAGTTGTCCAAAATGCAATAGTCCTTTGTCTTTTTAACGCATTGTAGCAACAACACGAACTCACTAAAGTGCTGGCGCCTATTTGTCTTTTTTCTTTTCTCTGCGGAGTCACGTATGAAACACGCACTTATCCTGCTCGGCGTGCTTATCGCTGGCATGGGATTATCGGTCGAAGCGGGTTTGCTGGGGCCGCTCGGCGAGCAGGTGGGGCATTTATCCGCCACCCTGTCGATTTTCTTGGTAGGGGCGCTGCTGCTCTCGCTGGCGTTGGTGTTTTCGCCCAACCCCAAGCTGGGCACTCTCTTCCGCCAGCCTCGATGGCTGCTGACTGGCGGTATTTTAGGTCCGATTTACGTCATTGTTCTGACCCTGGCGGCGCCACTCGTGGGTATCGGTATGACCATGGTGGGCATTTTATGCGGCCAGGTCGGCGCCAGTCTTGTCATCGACCACTTTGGCTGGCTGGGCAGCGAACAGCGCAAGGTCGACGGCTACCGCATCGGCGCTCTGGTGATGATCTCCGCCGCCCTTTGGTTGATGTAACGGTTAATGTCTACAAGGAGCTAAACCATGCTACTCCCGGTT
Source organism: Halomonas sp. G11 (assembly GCF_001663515.1). Lineage (NCBI taxonomy): Bacteria > Pseudomonadati > Pseudomonadota > Gammaproteobacteria > Oceanospirillales > Halomonadaceae > Halomonas > Halomonas sp. G11. Next base: position 253,665 of record NZ_LYXG01000001.1, on the reverse strand, counting down.
ATCTTTATATTACTGCTCGGCGGCGGCGCGGTACTGGCCGCCCAATCTTCCATCAATGGTCGTCTGGGGGCTATCACAGGCGTCATCGAGAGCGCGTGGCTGACCTTTATCATGGGCGCCGTACTGACCTTTCTGCTGATGTTCTTTTTTGAGGCAGCGCATGAAGCGACGCTCTTCAGCGTGCCCAAGTGGCAGCTTACGGGGGCGCTGTTCGGCGTGGTGTATATGCTGGCGATTGTGTTTGCAGTGCCACGGGTGGGCACCGCCGCAGCGACGGTCACGGTGATTTCAGGCCAGCTGCTAATGAGCTTGTTGATCGATCACTTTGGCTGGCTGAGCAATGCTGTACGACCTCTGGATGTTTCACGCTATCTCGCCATGGTATTACTGATTGGCGCTATCGGGCTGATCTACCTGAGCCACCAGCAGCGTCATCGGCGGTTGTTACATCATCCGGGTTAGCTACCCAGATACGATTGCGGCCCGAGCGTTTGGCTTGGTAAAGCGCCTGATCGGCGTGGCACAGTATATCGTCAGCGCTCATGTTGGTCTCTGGGGGCAGCACTGCCACGCCCACGCTGACCGTTACGACCGCCTGGGGCGAGACGCCGGCATTGGGTATCTGCAGGGATTCGACGCTGCAGCGGATGCGCTCGGCAGCGGGCTCGGCAGCCTCCGGCGACGCTTCAGCCATGAGCACAACAAATTCCTCACCGCCAAACCGCACTACCAGATCGGCGCTGCGGCTATTCAGCTGCATAGCCCTGGCCACCTGACGCAAACATTCATCACCCTGGAGGTGCCCATAACGGTCGTTGTAGGCCTTGAAGTGGTCGATATCGATCACCATGAGCCCTAGCCAGGCGTTTTTATCAGCGGCCTCACGCCAGCGCGTCGCAAATTCCACATCGAATTGGCGACGGTTGGCCAGGTTCGTCAGCGGGTCGGTCAGCGACAGCTGGGAGAGCATTTCATTGTTTTTCAGGTAATGACCCGCGCGCAGCTTTTCCTGCAGTACATGCAGATAGGCAAGCCGTTCGCTGCGCTCGAGACGATAGTTGGCCACCAGCGTGAAGGCCCCATTGGCCAGAAGGGTAAAGATGGCCAGTCGCTTGACTTCCACCGGCATTGGGGCGTAGTTCACCACAAACGTCACGATAATCAAAACGCTGAGCACTGAAGACGCCAGCGCATAGCCGAAACGCAGCGAATAGACGATATTACCCACCACCAGGATGAGCCCGAAGGAGAACACATCCAGGTAGGAGTAGCGTGCGGTGGACGAGACAAGAATTACGCAGGAGATTAGCGTGGCACAGATCACCGTGCTGGCCATCAGAAGTTCGCGAGTCCGAGGCGAAACCCCGCGATACACCCACCAGAGGATAGTCAGCCCGACGGGCAACATTACCCCCGCCCGCAACGCTACCGCGGTGGTAAACGCATCGGGACGAAAACTGAAATCGTTGATCAGAAAGAGATTATAGATAAACGCCGCTATCAGCCCTGCCACCACCATGTTTCGGCTGCGCTGCCGCTGTGTATCTGCCTCGAAATGCGCTTCTATATGGTCGGCAAAGCGTAACCGCCAGGAACCTCGTCCAAGCTCGTCTTCGACGTCCTTGAGCAACGCGTCATTGACCATGCCCTCTCCTATGGCTCAACCCGCTCACCTTTTGGATCAATGCCGGGTTAGTGGGCAGACTGCTTTACTTTCAGAGTGACTATAATATGCCGCGATAGTATTAAGTTATAATGAATACGCCGACGCTGATTAAACGCGGATGACACTTTTGTATGAGACGTTCATCAGCCTCTCGGCGAAAGCATCCGCTATTGATAAGGAGAAAAGGCATGCAGCGCGAACAGGATCCCAAGACACGCGACTGGACGTTCACAATCGGACACAGGGAACTGGTAGTGCACCAACGCTATGAAGCGCTGAGCATTCTGAATGATTTCATGTTGGGGATCTGGTTCACCATCGGCAGCGTCTGCTTTTTTTACGAAGGCAGCCTCAGAACCCTGGGCGTCTGGCTGTTCGTGATCGGCAGCGTGCAGCTGCTGTTACGCCCGGCGATTCGCCTGCATCGCTATATCTACTTCAAGCAACTGCCGGATACTAATCACGATGCCTAGCCGACAAGGAAGACCGCTCAGCGCAGTTGGCTGTCTTTGCTGCCGCGACGGTTATAGCCACTGAAGGCCGACTGCTGTTTGTCCAGTTCGCTTTGACATGCCACACAGAGCCGCACACCCGGAATCGCCTTGCGCCGCGCGTCAGGGATCGGATCGCCACACTCTTCGCATACGTCAAGGCTCTCGCCACGGGGAAGCTGGCTGCGGGCGCGCTGGACCGCATCGTTCAGCGTGCTCTCCATCTGTTCTTGTTCAGCGCCGTCTTTGGCCCATCCGCCTGCCATGATTTTTTCCCTCGCTTTGGTTGATGCTCTTTTACAAGCATAGCAGCCACAACGCTTGAGGTAGCGCGGGCAACTACCTCCGGCTAGTCGGAAGGGTCGTGCCTTGTTGGGTTTTCAAGCACTTCCGGTTCTTGATACGCCTCGGGGTATTTGCGCTTGGCCCGCGCCAATCGAATGATGGTGATGATATTGGTCACTACGATGAGCGCTTCTGCCAGCGTGCCGCCTATGGTGCCAATCAGCAGGTTATTGAGCATCCACGCCAGGGCAGCCAGCCCCAGAAAGACCCGCATGCTGATGCCGCGCAGCAGGAACATGCCAACGGTTCCCAGCACCATGGCCGTCAAGGGCAGTACATCGACCCAGCTCTGCCAGGTGAGCGCCGCCGCGATACCGCTCGCTGCCAGAACACCGGCCATGACCCGTTGGCTACCCAGGTAACGGCGGGCCAGTACGATACGCACAATCACCAGCACCGTTAGCGCCGCGGCGGTCCAGCTTTGAAAAAACACAAACTGCAGGGCGAAGGCGACATTCGCCGAAATCAGTATCACGAGCAGCCGGTCATCGTGCTTGCTGGAAAACGCCACAAGACAGAGCACCAGCGCCAACAGGCCAAAAAACTGGCCTGCCAGGGCACTATGGCTAAGGTTGTCTAACATTTTACTCTCTTTAAAGATTTAACTCGGATCCATACTCGCACACATTGCCCTCTCTTCCGCACAGTCAGTGCCCTGTAAAGCGAACAGCGGGGCGCTCCAGTTAAGGAGTGTCACTTTATTGTAAGCAGATAACATTAGCTTGAATGGGTTAAAAGACTGGAGGTTTACCCATGTTGAAGCACTCACTGGCATCTATACCAGTATCTCCCCTTACTGCAGCCATTGCAGTAGCCAGTTTTTCCCTTTCATCTCAAGTAGCGGCAAGCGAAACGCTGACCCTCTACACCAGCCAGCCCAATAGCGACGCCCAACAGACCGTTGACGCCTTCGAGGCGGCCTATCCCGACATTGAAGTGGAGTGGGTGCGCGACGGTACCACGCGCTTGATGACCCGGCTACGCTCGGAGCTTTCGGCCGGGGTGAGCAACCCTGACGTGCTACTGATTGCTGACAGCATGACTATGGAGTCGCTTAAACAAGAGGGGCACTTACAGCCGTATTTAAGTGATGAGCGTAACGGGTATGACGCCGACCTGTATGACCCGGAAGGCTATTACTACGGTACCAAGCTGATCACCACCGGGATTGTCTATAACACCGGCGCCGAGCATCAGCCGCAAAGCTGGCAAGATCTGCTGGGGCCCGGCTACGAAGGGTTAGTCACTATGCCCAGCCCGCTTTACTCCGGCGCGGCGCTAATCCATATGGCAGCGATGACGGCCAACCCCGACCTCGGCATGGAATATTACGAAGCGCTTCACGAAAACCGTACCGAAGCCCAGGGCGGCAACGGGGGCGTATTTAACGCCGTGGCCACAGGCACCAAGCCCTACGGTATCGTGGTGGACTTCCTGCCAATTCGTGAAGCCGCCAAAGGCTCGCCGGTCGAGTTCGTGTTCCCTGAAGAGGGCGTGAGCGCAGTGACCGAGCCGGTCGCCATTATGGAAGGGACAGAGAATGTCGATGCTGCGCAAACGTTTGTTGATTTTGTGCTCTCCCGGCAGGGCCAGGAGTTGGTCAGCCGACAGGGCTACCTGCCTGCCCACAACGACGTTGCCCCACCCGACGGCTTCCCCGAACGCGAAAGCATTAATTTGATGCCCTTGGATACAGCCCGCGCTCTGGAACAGGCTGCAGAGCTTAAAGCGCGCTTTAGCGAGCTATTTGGCAGCTGACGATGATGCCCTGCTTGACCGATAACAGCCAGCACCGCTGGGTGCTTACCTGCCTGTTGATCGCTATTGTGTTGCTTAGCATGGCACCGAGCATTCGCCTGTTGATTGAAGCGCTGAGCGACCTTGCCCAGGGGCGCCATTCACCCCTGTGGCAGGTGCTCAATAGCGCCAGCACCTGGCGGGCTTTGTGGCATAGCCTGGCTACCTCGGGGCTCGGCATGCTCGTTGCCCTGGTGCTGGGCAGCTTGTTTGCTTTTACTATCACGCTAACCGATGTGCGTGGAAAATCGTGGCTGGTGTTCTGCTTTATGCTGCCAATGATGATTCCGCCCCAGGTTACCGCCTTGAGCTGGCTGCAGCTCTTTGGACCGGCCAGCCCGCTACTGAAAAGCATTGGCTTGGCGCCACCACTGGGCAGCCCGCAGCCGCTCTACTCCGCTGAAGGAATCGCTTTACTGCTGGGCATCCAGAGCGCTCCGCTGGTATTTCTGGCCTTGCGCACCAGCCTGCTTTCGCTGCCCCGGGAGCTTATTGAAGCCGCTCGCATTAGCGGCGCCAAACAAACCCAAGTATGGGGCCACATTATTCTACCCGTGACCCGTGGTGGCTTGATCGCCGGGGGCGCGATGGCGTTTATCTCAAGTCTCGGCAACTTCGGCATCCCCGCCATGCTGGGTATTCCCGCAGGCTATTACGTGCTGCCCACACTGATCTACCAGCGTATGGCCAACTTTGGCACCGGGGTGTTGGCAGAGATGGCTGCGCTCTCCTTGCTGATTGGTTTACTGGCATTGGCTGGGGTGGCGTTGCAGCAGCAATTGATGAATCGCAGCCGCTTCGGGCTGGGCGGCCATAGTGGGCGCTCCCATGATTTCACCCTGGGAAGTTGGCGCTCGCTGGTGACCGCCACGCTCGTCGGGATCTTACTGATTATTCTGGTCGCGCCGCTGCTTGCCCTGATCATCAGTTCGCTGGTGCCTGCCATGGGCGTGCCGTTGAACGCAGAGACCATCACCTTGAGCGCTTACGCTGAAGTGGTAGGTCGCCAAGGCGCCACATGGCGGGCGGTGACTAACAGCCTGTGGCTGGCGGGTAGCGCGGCGGTGGTGCTCATGCTGCTCAGTCTGCCCTTGGCTTACCGGCTGCAGCGCCTGCCGGAACGCTGGCAAGGCGCCGTACTCAGTGCCATCGAGATTCCCTATGCGCTGCCTGGCGTGGTCTTGGCCATTGCCTGCATCCTGCTATTTGTTCGCCCACTGCCAATTATCAATGTGGCGCTCTACGGCACTCTGGGGCTGATTTTTATCGCTTACCTGGCGCGCTTTCTGGTGGTCTGTGTCAAGCCTGTTGCGGCCAGCCTGGCGCAGTTGGACCCTTCGCTTGAAGAGGCGGCACAGCTCGCGGGGGCAGGCCCTTGGCGGCGCCTGGGCAGCATTATTTTACCCCTGGTCGCACCCGCGCTGTTTGCAGGCGGCCTGCTGGTGTTTCTGCTGGCAGTCAACGAACTGACCGTGTCCGCGCTGCTATGGAGCGCCGGCAATGAAACCCTAGGCGTGCTGATTTTCAACCTCGACGAAGGCGGAGAAAGCGTGCTGGCCTCCGCGGTGTCAGTGCTGGTGGTCATCATGGTGGCCTCGCTGATGCTGACGCTCAGTTTGCTGGCACCGCGACTACCTAAAGGAGTCATCCCATGGCAGGGCTAGACATTGATCAGGTGACCAAACGTTTTGGCGAACACACCGCCGTGGATCGGCTTTCGCTGGAGATTAACCCAGGCGAGTTTGTTGCCCTGCTCGGCCCCAGCGGCTGTGGAAAAACCACCATGCTGCGCATGCTGGCGGGTTTTGAAACCATCGACGAGGGTACAATTCAGTTAGCCAACCGCACCCTGGCCAGCGCCGATACCCATGTACCCCCTGAGCAACGCAATATGGCCATGGTCTTTCAGTCCTACGCCCTGTGGCCGCATATGAATGTCGCGGACAACGTCGGCTACCCGCTTAAACTACGCGGTCTGCGCGGGCCTGCGTATCATCAAGCGGTGCAAAAAGCCCTGGCCCTGGTGGAGCTCGGCGCCTACGCTGAGCGCACTCCGCAAGTCCTCAGCGGCGGCCAGCGGCAGCGTGTCGCTCTTGCTCGTTGCCTGGTCAGCGATCCCTCGGTGGTGCTACTGGATGAGCCGCTGGCCAATCTTGACCGCCACCTGCGCGCCACCATGGAGAACAGCTTCCGCGATTTTCACCAGCGCACTGGCGCCACACTGGTCTACGTCACCCACGACCAATCCGAGGCCATGGCGCTAGCAGACAAAATCGCCGTCATGAAAGCGGGAAAACTGCTGCAGTGGGGCACCCCGGAAGCATTGTACCGGCAGCCACGCACCACCTGGGTAGCGGGTTTCATCGGTCAGGGCAGTCAATTGAAAGTCGCTGCCGGTCGTCCAGGCGAGCAACTGGATGGCACCCGCCTTATGTGCGGGCTCAATGCTGTTGAGGCTGAGCGCACTCAAAGCGTGCTGGTGCGCCCTGAGCATATTCAGACGTCGATGCAACCGTCTGGCCATCACCAGCTCACAGCCAAGGTAGAAAACGTCATTTTCCGCGGCGAACGCTACGAACTGAATTTACGCCTGCCCAACGGTGAGACGTTGCTGACCTACCATTATGTCGCGCCTACGCTAGGCAGTCAGGTCGGCGTCAGCCTTCAGCAGGGTTGGTGCCTGGAGCCCGACCAATGAGTATCAATATCGGGATTTTCAGTGATTTAGGTGACGAACAGCTGCATGGCGCCCCAAGCAGCCCAAGCGCCAATTCCCAGCAGCTCGCCAAACGCCTTGAGGATCACCGCGTAGCATTTGCCAACCGGGCTCGGTACTGCCACACCAGCACCATCACGGGCACCAGCGCGACAGGCATCAACAGCAGGTTGAGCATTGCCCAGCCCAGGTTGCTGACCAAGGGCCCCGCCATCAGTGCCGTGGTAGCGGCGGTGCCAAACACCAGAAACTCGTTGGCGGCCTGGGTACGGGCTTTATCCACCGGCCGGTAGCTTTCGGTGAGCAGCCCGGTGGCGGGCAGGAACGTAAAGTTCCACCCCAGTCCCAGCAGCATCAGCGCCACGTTGAAACCGGCAAGACCGATACCCAACTGGGCGACCAGTGCGCTTGCCAACAATAGCAGGCAGCCTACCACGATGATCCGTTTGGCACCGAAGCGAGTGGCCAAGTGGCCCGTAAAGAACGAAGGCAAGAACATGGCCACCACGTGCCACTGAATGGTCATCGAGACGTGGTTGAAGTCGTGCCCCGCTCCCGCCATGGCGAGCGGCGTTGCGGTCATGGCCAGATTCATCACGCCGTAACCGACTATCGCCGCGCTCACCGCCACAATAAATCCGGGCTGGCGGAGTATCCTGCCCATCGGCAAGGCGGTGCCTTCACCGTGGGTGCGCGAAGCGGGCGGTAATTGCGTCAGGATCAGCACCACCAACGCCAGGGCGTAGATAGCGGCCAGACCGGCAAAGCTGCCCAGAAACGGCACCTCACCCAGTTCCCGGCTGACTCTTGCCAGCCACGGCCCGGCAAACGCGGCTAGTACACCGCCGCCCATCACCAAGCCAATCGCCCGATCACGCAGGTGCGCGGGCGCCGCCTCCACGGCGGCAAAGCGATACAGCTGACCAAAGCCAATGCCGATGCCGATCAACCAGGTCGCCAGCAAGAACAGCCCAAAGTGTTCGCTCATCAACGCTTGAACGGCCACCAGCGCGCCCACCAATCCCACTATGTTGCCCAGAATGAACCCACGCTTGCGGCCCAGCCTGGCCATGATCAGCGAGGCGGGAATCGTCGCGCACATCAATCCCAGCCACTGGGTGGCGACCGGGGCAGTGGACAATGACGCGCTGGGCGCCAGAGACGCCCCGATCAGCGGCGAAACGGCAATCAGCAGGACATTACCGGTGACCAGCAACGCCTGGCAGAGCGATAAGAGAGTGACGGTTAAAGGCATGAGTGATGCTCCAGGGTGGAATCCGCATGGGAAGACGCAAAGCGTTGGCGATAGACCGAGGGTGAAACGCCGTAGTAGCGCTGGAACTGGCGGCGCAGCTGCTCGGCACCGCCCAGCCGCCAGCGCTGCGCCAGACGCTCAAGGGATAACGGCCCGCGCTCGTCGAGCAGCGCCAGGCGCGCTTGCTCCAGGCGTAATTGCGTCAGGTACGCCACTGGCGTGACCTGCAAGTGCCGCTTAAACAGCCGAGTGAGATGACGGGGCGTCACCGCCATCACGTCGGCCATACGCTCAAGGGAGTAGTCGGCAGCGGGATCCGCATGCAACTGATCGATCAGGCGCCGCAGCGGGCCGGCCCCCTGCTGGTGGCGCAGCGCTTCGCTGAACTGCGATTGCCCGCCGGGGCGGTGCAGAAATACCACCAGCTCGCGGGCCACGCGGCCTGCCAATGCCGCCCCGTGATCCGCTTCCACTAACGAAAGTGCCAAATCAATACCTGCGGTGATGCCAGCACTGGTGTAGCGGCCACGGCTTTCGATATACAACGCATCCGGTTCGACGCTCAGCGCGGGGTATTCATCAGCCAGCTGCTGGGCGTGGCGCCAGTGGGTCGTCACACGGCAGCCATCCAGCAGCCCAGCGGCGGCTAACAAGAACGCCCCGGAGCAGATAGACCCAAGCCGCCTGACCTCAGGCGCAACCCCACACAGCACTTCTTTCACAGCGGCGATGTCACGCTGCTGCATCACGCCACTGCCGCCCGCGACCAGAAGCGTATCCAGAGGCAGCAAATGCTTGAGCTGACGGTAGGTATACGTGGCGTGCACCGCCAAGCCGCCGTTGGTGGCGATCGGGCCGATAGCATCGGCGACAAGCGTTAACTGATACAGCGGGTGGGGGCTCAACGCATTGGCGCTGGCAAACACCTGCCAGGGGCCGCTGACATCCAGCAGTTGGCAGTCGGGGTAGGCAAGTAGGGCAACATGGCGCGTCACAGTCTCTCTCCGCGATATTCAAGCGATAGAGAGAGTGTCGGCGCTGCGCCTCATGTCGGCAAGGACCATTACCCCACCGATAAAGACATTGATACTTCAGCCCGTTTGCGAGGTAGGCGCTTCCATCCTTCTTACGCTGGACACAAAGTCGCTGAAACGCTCGCCCTGGATGAGCACGTGGTCGCTGAGCGCTTGCTGAGCGCCCTGCGCATCGCCGCGTTCAATGGCGTCAAAGATCGTCTGGTGCTCGCTTAGCGAATTGTGCATGCGCTGGCGAACCTGTAGCTGAAGCCGCCGGTAGGGCTTCAGGCGCTGCTTGAGCTGGCGCGCCTCGCTGGCCAGAAAGGTGTTGTGGCTCGCCGTGTAGATACAGTCGTGGAAGCCTTCGTTCTCGTAGTAATACTCATCGGTGTCCCCCGCCAGGGCCGCCGCTTCGCAGCGTTGATGCGCCTCGCGCAGGGCAGACAATTCCTGCTCTGTAATGCGCCGTGCGGCCAGCCGACCGCACATGCCCTCGAGCTCGGCCATGACCTCAAACATCTCGATCAGTTGGTCGATGCCTACCCTGGCAACGAAGGTGCCCTTTTTGGGAGAAACCGTCACCAGACCACTGGCCACCAGCTGCTGAATCGCCTCGCGCACCGGCGTACGCGACACGCTGAACTGCTGGCCTAGCGTTTCGGGGTCGAGCCGCTCGCCCGGCGAACGGCGTCCGTTAATGATGTCGTCTTCCAATGAATCCTTGAGCCGCTGAGCGTTGGAGCGTTTCGAACCTGGCATGCGTCACCCCCTTTTTGGCAGCGCTAAATCATACAGAAAGAATATGTCATAAAGTTGACATTAGCATACACAACGCCTATTGATGTATATATCAGCTCGACTGATGAATACATAAAGCCAATCCAAGATCACAACAACAACCGTTGGAGACGCCACATGCAACGTAACCACCTAGTCACTGCCGCCGCTTTAGGACTGGCAATCGCCGCTTCGCACGCCTCAGCAAATACCGTACTGCGCGCTTCCCACCAGTTTCCTGGCGGCCAGGGCGATGTACGCGACGAAATGGTCCAGATGATGGCCGAAGAAGTGGCCAACGCCGACGTGGGCCTTGAAATAGAAGTCTATCCGGGTCAATCGCTGTTCAAGGCGCGGGAACAATGGGGCGCGCTGGCACGGGGGCGGCTGGATATCACCGCCCTGCCGCTGGACTATGCCAGCGGCCGTCACCCGGAGTTTTCCGCCACCTTGATGCCCGGCCTCGTGCGCAACCACGAGCACGCCCAGCGTCTTAACGACTCTGAATACATGGACATGATCAAGGATGTCATTCAGGAAGGCGGCGCGCGCGTGCTGGCCGATGCCTGGCTGTCAGGCGGTTTTGCATCCAGCGAGCAGTGCATTACCTCGCCAGACACCGTCGATGGTCAGGTCTTCCGTGCCGCAGGCCCGGCGTTCGAAGAAATGCTTGAAGCCGCCGGGGCGTCTATCGCGTCCATGCCGTCATCGGAAATCTACACCGCCATGCAAACCGGCGTCCTCGACGCTGCCAATACGTCGTCGATGTCGTTCGTGTCCTACCGCCTTTACGAACAGGTTGACTGCCTGACCCAACCCGGCGACTACGCCTTGTGGTTCATGTATGAGCCGATCCTAATTTCAGAACAGGTCTGGCAGGGGCTCAATGAAGAGCAGCAGACAGCCCTCATGGCGGCGGGCGAAAAAGCCGAGGCGTTCTTTGCGGAAGAAGCGGCCGCCATTGACCAGCAGATGGTCGATGTCTATGAAGAAAACGACGTCGAGGTCGTCAAAATGACCGAAGACGACTACAACGCCTGGCTCGAGATCGCCCGCGAAACCTCCTACAAGAACTTTGCCGAGAATGTCCCTAACGGCCAAGCCATCATCGATGCGGCACTCGCCGTGGAGTAAGTCACTGCCACGATCAAGCGTGCCGGCCATCCTCCGGGCAGCCGACACGCTTCGCTGCTTACCCGCTTGATGAACCTAGCTGATGAGGGACTTATGTCGATAACAACACACACCTCGGCAACACGCAGCGGCCTGATGGGTGGCTATATTCGGGCAATGGATCGACTATCGCGCGTTTCGGCCTATATCGCCTGCGCCATGTTCATTGGCGGGGTGCTGGTCATCTGTCAGATGGTATTTACTCGCTATGTGCTCGGCTGGAGCACCAGTTGGCAAACCGAGTTCACGATTTTCTCCGTCACCGGCGCCATGCTGATGGGCAGCCCCTACGTGCTGATGACCGGCGGCCATGTGGCCATCACTATTTTGCCTGATGCCATTGGGGGAATCGGCCGCAAAGTGATGCTGACCCTCGCTTCGCTGTTTGGCTTTGCCTTCTGCGCCGCGCTCGCCTATGCCAGTTGGGTCTACGTATTTGAGGCCCTCCATGGTGAGTGGACCACCGGCTCAGTCTGGAACCCACCGCTGTGGCCCGCGCTCCTGCCGATGGCGGTTGGCACAACCTTGCTGGCTTTCCAGTACGTCGCCGATATGCTGCGTGGGGAGGGCTGACCATGGATCCGATTACACTGGGCATTATCGTCGCCGTGGGCCTGATCTTCATGATGGCCATCGGCACGCCTATTGCTTTCGCGCTGGGGGGTGTCTCGCTGCTCGCGCTACTTTACGACCGCGGGCTAGCAGAACTCACCTACTTTGGTGAAACGTTTTTTGACCGGATTGCCGAATTCGGCTTTGTGGCCATTCCCATGTTCATTCTGATGGGGGCGGCCGTTGCGTCCTCGCCTACCGGGCGTGACCTTTACCGCTCGCTGGACTTATGGATGGGCAGGTTACCGGCGGGCCTTGCGGTATCCAACATCGGCGCCTGCTCAATTTTCGCCGCACTTTCGGGTTCCTCCCCCGCGACCTGTGCGGCCATCGGCAAAATGGGCATTCCGGAAATGCGCACGCGGGGCTACCCCGACGGCGTTGCGGCCGGCTGTATTGCCGCAGGTGGCACACTGGGCATCTTGATTCCGCCTTCCGTGACAATGATCATTTACGGCATTTCCACCGAAACCTCCATCGGTCGGCTGTTCATTGCCGGTGTGATACCCGGCTTCATGCTCGCCGGGCTGTTCATGGTTTGGACGATCATCGCCTGCAAGCTGGCGGGCGGTTACGCCAATCCTCTGGCAGCATCTGCTGAGAAGCTCAAAACCACCGTTCAGCAGAATGTCGACAGTAACCTGAAAGCCGTAGTGCGCGTCCTGCCCTTCCTCGGGGTGGTGGCGGGCATCCTGTTCGCGCTGTACGGTGGCGTCGCCACACCATCAGAAGCGGCAGGCGTGGGGGCGTTTTTATGCCTGATGCTGGCCATCCTGATCTACCGCATGTGGCAGATCGGGCCGATCAAGCTGATCATGCGCGACTCGCTGCGCGAAAGCGTGATGATCATGCTGGTCATCGCCTGCGCCGAGGTGTTCGCCTATGCACTGTCGTCGATGTTCATTACCCAGACCGTGGCGGCCGCTATTGCCGATATGGACGTCAACCGCTGGGTGCTGATGGGGGTCATCAACGTCTTTCTGCTGGTCGCGGGTTTCTTCCTGCCGCCGGTGGCTGTGATTGTCATGACCGCGCCGATTTTGCTGCCGATCATCCTGGCGGCAAACTTTGATCCTTACTGGTTCGCGGTGGTTCTCACCATCAACCTGGAAATCGGTCTTATCACCCCGCCGGTCGGTCTCAACCTGTTCATTATCAAGGGCATTGCGCCGGATATTTCGCTGCGCGACATCTTGCTGGGTAGCCTGCCCTATGCGCTGTGCATGGTGCTGGCCATTCTGTTGCTGTGCCTGTTCCCGGGCCTGGCCCTGTGGCTGCCCAACCTGATCATGGGCTAAAAGGAGTAAGACCATGAACATGATGTTTCTTCAGGAACTGTTCAACAACATTACCCAGCGCGATGCGCTGCTGCGGCGGCGTCAATCTGTCGCCTCAGCGGTGGACCATACGCACCTGGTCAAGGCCTGCCAGGCGCTACTGGAAAGCGACGGCGAGGCCTCGAGCATTGCCCTGGCCAGCCGTGCCCTGGCGGTTTATCGACGCCTCTCGCAGGATGAGAAACTACGTTTTTTCAAACGCCTCGCCGAAGACTTCGCTGCCGAGCCCGAGCACATTGACAGCGCTTACGCCGCCTATCGCGACGCGCGGGATAACCGCACCCTGCAACAGCTTTTTGAGGCTTGCGAGCCGCTTCGCCAGGAACTGTTCCGGCGTCTGAACTTTGCCAGCGACGGCACCTATGAGCTGGTCAACATGCGCAAGGACCTGCTCGCCCTCCTGCGCGATCAGCCCGAGCTTGCGCCTATCGATGACGACTTTGCCCACCTGTTCGGCTCCTGGTTCAACCGCGGATTCTTGATGCTCAAGCGCATCGACTGGAATACACCCGCGTCGATTCTCGAGAAAATCATCCGCTACGAAGCGGTGCATGAAATTCAGGATTGGGACGACCTGCGCCGCCGTCTGGACGCCCGCGATCGCCGCTGCTTTGCGTTCTTCCACCCCGCCATCGGCGATGAACCGCTGATCTTTGTGGAAGTGGCGCTGCATAAAGGCCTGCCCAGCCGCATCCAACCGATCCTGTCGGGTTCAGAAGGTGGCATTGAAGACCCCGAAGACGCCGACAGCGCTGCCTTCTTCGGTATCAGCAACTGCCAAACCGGCCTGCGCGGTATTTCGTTTGGCAACTTTCTGATCAAGCAGGTGGTACAGGAGCTTTCCCAGGAGCTTCCCCAGTTGAAGTACTTCGTGACGCTTTCACCGGTGCCTGGCTTTGCCCAATGGCTCAACGAACAGCGCCAGAACGACCATTGGCCGACCAGCGTCCGCGACACCCTGGCAGAACTGGACACGCCGGGATGGCACCAGGATAAACAGCGTCAGGAGCGACTCAAGGCAACGCTGCAACCGCTCGCTGCCCACTACCTGATCGACGAAAAAAACCGCCACGGTTTACCGCTTAACCCCGTTGCCCGCTTCCACCTGGGCAATGGCGCCAAGCTTCAGCGTATCAACTGGCTCGGCGACACGTCTGACAAGGGTATCAAGCAAGCCGCTGGGCTGATGGTCAACTACCTTTACGTGCTGGATGACATTGAGCGTAACCACGAAAATTATACCGCCAAGGGCACCATTGCCTGCTCGAGCGACGTGCGCGACCTCGCCAAACGGTCGCGCAAGCTGGCCAAGGGAGAACCTGCCAAATGAACCACAATATGTTTGCCACCTTTGCCACACGAATGCACAAGCGCGGGGACGCCGACTTTATTACCACCCGTGAAGGTCGCCGCTACTCCTACGCGGATGCACTGACCCAGAGCGCCCGCCTGGCCGGCGCCTTAACCGCTCTCGGCGTTCGTCAGGGCGACCGCGTGGCGGTCCAGGTGGATAAAAGCCCGGAAGCCATTCTGCTTTACCTTGCCTGCCTGCGCATGGGCGGGGTCTATTTGCCCCTGAACACCGGTTACACTGGCGATGAAATCCGCTATTTTTTGAGCGATGCCGAGCCCGCGCTGTTTGTCTGCCGACCTGCCGATGTCGACGAGGCCCGCCGCATTGCCAGCGATACCGGCTGCCCGGCGGTTGTCACTCTGGGCAGCGCAGCCGACGGCAGCCTGATGGACGAGGCCGCGGATGCCAATCCCCATGAAGACATCGCCGAGCTTGGTGACCGCGACCTGGCGGCGATTCTATACACCTCGGGCACTACCGGGCGCTCCAAGGGCGCCATGCTGACCCACCAGAACCTGGCCTCCAACGCCGCAACCCTGGTCGAGGCCTGGCACTTCAGCGCCGAGGATCGCCTGATCCACGCGCTGCCGATTTTTCATACCCACGGGCTTTTTGTCGCGTGCAACGTCACCCTGATGGCCGGTGCCAGCATGTTGTTCCTGCCCAAATTCGACGCCGACGTGATTTTCGAGGAACTGCCCCACGGCAGCGTGATGATGGGCGTGCCCACCTTCTACACACGCTTGGTTCAGGACCCGCGCCTGACGCCTGAGGTTACCGCCAACATGCGGCTGTTTGTGTCGGGCTCTGCCCCGCTGACCGCCGAGACCCACGAGGCCTTCGAGGCCAAGACCGGGCATGCCATTCTTGAGCGCTACGGCATGACCGAAACCAACATGAACATCTCCAACCCCTACCACGGGGCGCGTCGTGCGGGCACCGTGGGCATGCCGCTGCCCGGCGTGGAAATGCGTATCACCGACAGGGAAACCGGCGATGAGGTCGCCCCCGGCGAGATCGGCATGCTGCAGATTCGTGGGCCCAATGTGTTTATCGGCTACTGGCGAATGCCAGAAAAAACCCGCGAGGAGTTGCTTGAAGACGGCTTTTTCATCACCGGCGATCTTGCCCAGGTGGACGAGCAGGGCTATGTGCATATCGTTGGTCGGGATAAGGACCTGGTGATTTCGGGGGGCTACAACGTCTATCCCAAGGAAATAGAACAGGTCATCGACGAACTGGAGGGAGTGTCCGAGTCTGCTGTTATCGGCCTGCCCCACCCGGACTTTGGCGAGGGCGTCACCGCCGCCGTGGTCACCCAGCCGGGAGCCAACCTCGACGAAACCATGATCCTCGACCACCTGCAGGGCAAGCTTGCCAAGTACAAGCAGCCCAAGCGCGTGTTCTTCATCGATACCCTGCCGCGCAACACCATGGGTAAGGTGCAAAAAAACGAGCTACGCAAACGCTTCCACGACACCTATCAGTCCGCGTAAATTGCAACGCAAACGCCCCATGCCAGATCAATGGTCATGGGGCGTTAAGCGGTCGCAGGTTAGCTGCCCGTCACATGAATTATCCGGCGAACGCCGCGTACATGATGACCACCAGTATCACCAGCACGATACCGGTAGGCACCGCACCCTTCCACGGCGTAAGGTCAACATCGCCAGAATGTTCCTGAACCCAGTCGGTCTCGCGGGGACGCAGCTTGCCAATCAACAGCATCATCGCCACCAACAGCACGAATACCGCCGCGACAAAATGGAACTCGTGCATGACGGCCGGTAACTTGTCGAAGGGCGGCACAAAATAGCCCGCGGCAATCAGCAAACAGCCACCCACCAGGCCGATTTTGGCCGCCATCGGCGGCACGCGCTTGGTCAACAGCCCCACCAGCACCACCGCCAGAATCGGGATGAAGTAAATCGCGTTCATCTTCTGCAGATAGCCGAACAGGCTCTCCTGACCGGCAAGCAACGGCGCAATGGTCATGGTCGTAATGGCCATGATCCAGCCAAACACCTTGCCCGACTTCACCACCTGCTCTTCAGTGGCGTCTTTTTTGAGTACTTGCTTGTAGATACCCAAGCTGAAGATGGTCGTCGTGCTGTTCAGCGCGGAGTTGAACGACGACAGAATCGCCCCGACCATGACCGCGGCAAAGAAACCGGTGAGGTACGGCGGCAGCACATTAAACACTAGGTGGCCGTAAGCTTCATCGGCGCGAATGCCATCATCGGCGTACAGGTGATAGGCGATGATCCCTGGCAGCACCAGATAAAGCGGGCCCAGCAGCTTGAAGAAGCCGGTCAGCAGTACGCCCTTCTGGCCTTCCGCGAGGTTTTTAGCGGCAAAGGTCCGCTGGATGATCTGCTGGTTGGTCGTCCAGTAGAACAGGTTGATCAGGAAGACACCGGTGAACAGCGTAAAGAACGGCACCTGTTGATCACTACCGCCGATCGAGTTGAGCTTGTCGGGATTGCTGGTCTTCAGTGTATTCCAGCCTTCCATGATGCCGTCACCACCGCTGACGGCTTGCAGGCCGAAGTAGACGATCACAAAGCCACCAATCAGCAGACCGACGCCGTTAAGGGTGTCGGACACCGCGACCGTGCGTAACCCGCCGAACAGCGCATAGATGGCGCCCACAATCCCCACGACCCATACCGTCAGCCAGAGTAGCGTGGTCGGTGATTCGATACCGGTCAGCGCGGGCAGGTCGAGCATACCCTGCAGCCCTACCGCACCGGAGTAGAGAATGATCGGCAGCAAAATCACCGCGTAGGCAATCAGGAAGATCACGTTGGCGATCAGTTGCGTGCCTTTATCGAAGCGGATCAACAGCAGTTGCGGCAGGGTCGCAATACCACTTTTCAGGAAACGCGGCAGGAAGAACAGCGCCAGCGCCACCAGGGCAATGACGGCCACCACTTCCCAGGCCATCACGCTCAGGCCATCACTGAAGGCTGAACCGTTCAGGCCCACCATCTGCTCGGTGGACAGGTTGGTCATCAACAGCGACCCGGCAATGAGAGGGAACGTCAGCGTTCGCCCTGCCAGGAAATAACCGCTGGTGCTGCTGTGATCATCCCGTCGCGTAATGCGCCAGGTGATGAAGGCCACTAGGCAAGTGAAGAATAGAAATGACGCCAGGGTGAGGGCATGCATAAGAACATCCTTCGGGGCGGTCGCGCATGCTCGCGTGGAACACAAAACATCAGCGCAGTGGATTTAGGTAAATTTACCGAGTGGCGAGAGATTGTAGAACGGTGACTCGATTCTTCTATTCGCCTTTAGTCGCAATAAAATGCGTAACGAGGTGTTTTTCTAACAAAAAATTTTAAATATCAGACATTTGAATCCGCTCTAGCGAGGGACTAGCCGTTGTCACGATTGGCTACGCCGCTGAACGTTCACAGTGTTAAAGTAAGGTGATTCGGCCGCGTGACGATCAGTCCTTATTCTGAACACCCGCTTCGCTCGTCAACTTTCTCAACCTTCATCAAGGAAACAACGTCCATGCTGCATTACCTGCAGGGTTTACCATATTTTATTGCCTACCTGGTCGCGGCGATCATTTTGTTGGTCGCGTTCATGTACTGCTATAGCCGCATCACGCCGCACCACGAATGGCAGCTGATTCGCGAGGGCAACGCGGCTGCCGCGACCGCCTACGGCGGCTCTATCCTGGGCTTTACCATCCCGCTGTATAGCGCCATGGCCAACTCCATCAGTTTTGTCGACTTCATTTTATGGGGCGTGGTCGCGTTTATCGTCCAGTTGGCGACGTTCTTCGGCGTGAAGCTGTTTTTACGCAAGCAGGGCGAAAGCCTGTCGCAACATATTACCGAAGGCCACCAGGCTTACGGCATTTTAATGGCAAGCATCGCCGTGGCCGTTGGCTTGCTCAACGCCGCCTCGATGACGTGGTAAAGGGAAGCCGCTGACATGTCCAGATACGATCAAACACCGCATTTGCCGAGACGCAAACGCAGCGCACGCCTGTCACTCGCGATGATGGGTGCCAGCGCCTTTGGCCTGACCGCCTGCGGGCAACCCCCCGAGGAAGAACACATTACCGAGATCGAGTTTGATGAACCCCGCAGTTTCCAAAGCGTTGAGGACTGCGTCGCCGCGGATGTTTATACGCGTAATGCCTGCGAGGCTGCCTACGACGCCTCGCTGGAGGACGTGCCGCGCTTTAACACTCTGGAAGACTGTGAGGCCGAACACGGCGAAGGCGCGTGTACCGCGCCTACCGAAGAGCAGTCACAGGCGGCGACCGGTAGCGGCGGCGGCAACTGGTTTATGCCTGCCATGATGGGCTATATGGTCGGCAGCATGATGTCCAACACCAGCCGCGGGCGCTCGTTCGAGCGGGTTTATCAAGAGCCGGTGTACCGCAATCGCCAGAACCAGGGCAACTGGAACACCGCATCAAGCCAGGCAACGCAGCGCGTCTCGCAGCGCAACGAGTCCATGCGCAACTCAGTGCGCGCCTCTTCTCAGCGTAGTGGCTTTGGCTCGCGCTCATCCGCACGGGGTGGCTGGGGCTCCTAACCGCCAGCAAAGGTCAGCATGCTTCGAATCGACATTCCCGAGCGGCAAAACTGGAAAGCCCTGGCCCACGAGCTGGGCTTTCATTTTCATACCATCGAGGGCGAGCCTTACTGGAAGGAAAACGCCTACTACCAGTTCACCATGGAGCAGGTAGAGCGCGACATAGAGGCGCCCACCGAGGCGATCCATGAGATGTGCATGGAGCTGGTCGATAAGGTCTGCCATTCCAATGCCTTGATGCAGCGTTTAGCGCTGCCAGAGCACATGTGGGACAGCATCCATAACTCGTGGAAAGCCGGTCAGCCGCACCTCTACGGGCGTATGGATTTTGCCTACTCGGGCGATGGCCCTGCCAAGCTGCTGGAGCTCAACTACGACACCCCGACCTCGCTTTACGAAGCGGGCTTCTTCCAGTGGGTGTGGCTTGAGCAAGCCATGGCGCAGGGCATCCTGCCGCGTCACGCCGACCAGTACAACTCGATACAGGAGCGGCTGATCAATGCCATGGCACACCTGGGCGATCGTCTCGAGGACCGCACGCTGTATTTCTCGTGCGTCAAGGATAACGCCGAAGAGCGCGCCACGGTGCACTACCTGCAGGATATCGCGGTGCAGGCAGGCCTCAACGCCCCTTTTATCCACACCGAGGATATTGGCCGACATCCCGCCGTTGATTATTTTGTCGACCTCGACGACCAGCCCATCCATGCGCTGTTCAAGCTGTATCCCTGGGAAGAAATGGCCGACGACGCCTTTGGTGAATGGATTCCCCAGCTAAACACTCACTGGTTTGAACCTCCCTGGAAGGCGGTATTATCCAACAAAGGCATCTTGCCGCTGCTCTGGGAACACTTCGAAGGGCACCCCAACCTGTTACCGGCATTTTTCGAGAAAGCCGATAGCCCGCCGCTACCCGCCGGCTGGGTGCGCAAGCCGTTTTTCTCGCGGGAAGGCAGCAACGTCGAACTGATTACCCCAACGGGCCAGCGCGAAGCGGTCGATGGCCCCTATACCGACAGCCCCTGGATTCGGCAGGCTTATCACCCTATGCCGCGCTTTGGTGATCATCACGCGCTAATCGGCAGTTGGGTCGTCGGCGACCGCGCCTGCGGCATGGGCATCCGCGAGGACGTCGGGCACATCACCAAGGATTCTTCCTGCTTTGTGCCCCACGCCATTGTCTAAGGGTTGCTCATCTTCAGCCCATCAGCCATAAACAGCTGATGGAATCCCCCCGGGCGATATCGCGGTGAGGCGGGATCACCGCCAGCGCATTGGCCTGAATACACGAGGACAGAACCGACGAGTTCTGATCATCAAACGCCCTGGCGTAGGCACCCTCGGCGTCAAAGGTCAGGGTCACGCGCATGTAGTGCTGCCGCGGGCCGGTGGACGTCGAAAACTCAGTCCGTGCGGTAACGCAGGGCAGCGCGGCCAGGCCGGGGCAGTTTAATAGCGCGCCCATCAAGGGGCGTAAAAACAGCCAGGCGCCGACAAATCCGGAAACGGGATTACCGGGTAACCCGACAAAGTGCGCCTGCCCGCCTTGGCGCCGCGGTAGATGGCCCAGCGCCAGTGGTTTGCCCGGCCGAATGGCGAGCTTCCACATCGTGAGCTCACCCAGTGCCTCGAGCGAGGCTTTCACGTGATCCTCTTCGCCGACACTCACCCCGCCGGTGCTGACGACCACGTCGGCATCTTCCGCCGCCCGGGCGAGCAGTTCCCGGGTGCGTTCAGCATCGTCGGGCACGCTGATCTGGCTCACCACCTCAGCGCCAAAGGTGGCAAGCAAGCGCGTGAGCATGGGGCGGTTGGAGTTATACAGCTGCCCCGGCTTGAGCGGCGTCCCGGGGTCAATCACTTCATCCCCGGTAGACAGCAGCGCTACCCGCGGCCGACGGCGGACGGCCACCTCCGTGACCCCCTGCCCGGCCAGGTGACCGAGGGCGGCGGCTTCCAGACGCTCACCGGCGCTCAGCAGTACATCCCCCTGGCGCACATCGCGACCCTTTAGACGCACATTATCGCCGACGGGAATATCCGCTGGAATGATGGCAGCATCGCCATCCACCTCGACGCGCTCCTGCATGACCACGCAGTCGGCCCCCGGGGGAATTTCACCGCCGGTGAAAATGCGCGCGCAGCTGCCTGGCGCCAGCGGCATGGCAGGCGTGCCCGCCGCAATCCGCTGACTGACCGGCAGCCGCTGCCCGGCATCCACCGCCCGCAACGCGTAGCCATCCATAGCGCTGTTGGTATACGGCGGCACATCAAGCTGAGCGGTAACGTCTTCAGCCAGCACCCGCCCGGCCGCGTCGGGAAGCGCCACTCGCTCCGCCGTCATAGGCGTGATATCCGCCAGCAGCGCGGCCAGAGCATCATCGATTGAGTGCAGCTCAGCCATGTTGGCCTCGCTCGGGGATGACCCGATCAGAATGTGGGTACTGGATATTTTGAAGTTGTGGCATGATCGTCCCTAAGAACAAATGAATCGTCACTACAGAGCCCAAGAATTAGCCTGTCAGTATCGGTAGAATGCCACGACCAAAAGCGAGACGCAGCCCACTGCGGTACCTAGCAAATGCCTCGAAAGACACTTTAATACATCGGAAACCCCATGTTCGAGCAAACCTTCAGAAACATTGATGATGTCCTTTGGAAAGCGGCAGACTGCGACATCGCATTGGGGGAGATTGTGGCGTGAATGCCCAGCGCGATATAGACCTGATCAACGAACTGCTGGCTCAAGGTGCTGAAATCGACTGGCTGGAATTCAAGAAAGATAACTTTGAACCTGAGATGATCGGCGTTCGCTGCTCAGCCTTGGCCAATGCCGCCCGCCTGGTCGGGAAAGATATCGCCTATATGCTGTGGGGCATTGATGACGCCTCGCACAATGTCATCGGCTCAAGCTTCAATCCGGATACACATAAAGCACATGGGCAAGAGCTGGCTTTCTGGTTAGCTCGCCAACTGCAGCCCAGCATTGCTTTTCAGTTTCGACGTGTCGAACACCCGGATGGCAAGGTGGTGATTCTGGAAATTCCGGCTGCAACGTCTGCACCCGTTACTTTCAAGAACATTCCCTACATTCGCATTGGTAGTGCGACGCCCAAACTGACAGATTATCCAGAGCGCTATCAGCAACTGATCGAAAGACTACGCCCCTACACCTGGGAACATGCCGTTGCCAGGCAGTACGCCAGCGGGGATGAAGTGCTGGACCTGCTTGATTACAGCAGTTATTTCAAACTCACCAAGCAGCCTCTCCCGGATAATCGCACAGGAATTTTTGAAAAGCTGGCAGCTGAACGTTTAATACAGAAAGACGTTGGCGAGCACTGGAATATCACCAATCTTGGGGCCATCCTTTTTGCCTTTGATCTCAGTCAGTTCGATAGCTCTTTATCACGAAAAGCTGTCAGATTTATTGCTTATGCCGGTAAAAGCCGAGCGGCTCAAGTAAGCCATCGGATTGAAGGTAAAAAAGGCTATGCGGTAGGTTTTGAAGGGCTTATTGAGTTTATTAATGGCATCCTGCCGAAAAATGAACATATTGACGTCGCTTTGCGCTCCGAAGAACCCTTATTTCCGACCATTGCCGTTCGTGAAGTGATTGCCAACGCACTGATTCATCAGGACATGACCATCACCGGGGCCGGCCCACAGGTTGAAGTGTTTCAGGACCGCATGGAGATCACAAATCCAGGTAAACCACTGGTTCCTGCTGACCGAATGATAGACCTACCACCCCGTTCCCGAAACGAAGCACTGGCGTCACTGATGCGCCGTATGGGAATGTGTGAAGAGCAAGGCAGCGGCTTGGATAAGGTAATTGCCTCGGTAGAGCTCTTCCAGCTACCACCGCCTCTTTTCCGCGAAGAGGGCAACGCCATGCAGGTAATGCTTTACGGGCCGCGAAATTTTGCACAAATGACGCCGGAAGAACGGCTAAGAGCATGCTATCACCATGCAGTGCTGAAGTTCCTGACAGGGGAGCGTATGAAGAACGCAACGCTTTGTGAGCGTTTTGGGATTGAAAGCAGGAATGCGTCTCAGGCGTCGGGCGTCATCAGGAGAGCAAAAGAGACAGGACTGATTCGCGAGGCAGATCCTGAGCACCCCAGAGCCGGTTATGTGCCTTGGTGGGCCTGATTTCTTGATCGGGTTTTGATTCCTCGATCAGTCACGGCTTTTAATCGAAAAAAAATTATTTAAAAACAATGCCTTAAAGCCATCTTAATTGTTGATTTTATTGATTCACTTTTGATCGGACTGCCTGAAAAAGGCGAAATCGTGCAATAAAGCGTTTGTAGCCGCGATCACAAAAAGCATTTCATCGCCCGCTAGCAGACAATGAAATGCTGAAACGATTCAAATGACGCTTAACCACTGCACAAAAGCACTGGTTCAGCCATGCTGGCCTCGCTCGGGGATCACCAGGTTGGCGAAGTTGCACGGCTTGTGGCGGCTGTCGAGCTGTTCGGCCAGAATGCCGTCCCAGCCGGTGCGACAGGCGCCGGTCGAGCCCGGCAGGCAGAAGATCACCGTGGCATTGGCCAGCCCGCCCAAACAGCGGCTTTGAATGGTGGAACTGCCAATCTCGTCGCCGCTGAGCTGGCGGAAGCGTTCGCCAAAGCCTTCGATATGCTTATCCAACAGCACGCTGACGGCCTCGGGGGTGGAGTCGCGACCGGTAAAGCCAGTGCCACCGGTGGTAATGACCACCTGCACGTTACGATCGGCAATCCACTGGGCGACGACGGCACGGATAGTGTACACATCGTCGGGTACGATACGTTTTTCCACCAGATGATGACCGGCTTCAGAGAGGCGTTCGACCAGGGCCTGGCCACTGCGATCGGTCTCATCGGTGCGCGTATCGGAAATCGTCAGTACCGCGATACGCAGCGGAATCATCGGCTCCATGGGCTACTCCTTGGCGCGCTTTTGCGCTTGCCGGGCCTCAAGCGCCGCCAGTTGTTCCGGCGTTGCCTTGCCCTGGTAGAGGTCTTTCCACTCATCGTAAGGCATGCCGTAGACGTACTCGCGGGCCTCTTCATAGCTCAGGCTTTCGCCCCGCGCCTCCGCCGCGCTGACCAGCCACTTGGAAAGGCAGTTACGGCAGAAGTCGGCCAGAATCATCAGGTCGATATTCTGCACGTCTTTATTGTCATCCAGGTGCTGTAACAGGCGGCGAAACGCAGCGGCTTCAAGCTCGGTACGGGTGGTATCGTCAAACTTGTCCATCTCTGTGACCTCTATGGTGTGAAATTAAGCTCAGCATAACAAAAGACACCGCCCGTAGGCGGTGTCTTTTGCAACATTCCAGCGCGCCTTACGAGGAGCGAGGAGCGGGTGATTCACCTGCGTCTTTTGAGGCTTTCCGGTCAGCCAGCTCCTGCTCGGAGACCGCCTGATCCTTGACCTCTTCGTACCACAGATTGTGGTGCTCCTTGGCCCAGGTTTCATCGACGTAGCCAGTGGTCATGCCTTCCAGCGAGCCTTCAGTACCCAGGGTACCGATGTAGATATGACCGACCGACACGGCCGTCAGCCCCAGGGCGCCCACCGCGTGGACGAGGTTCGCCCACTGCATGGTGTCGCGTCCCTGACCGAAGTTGGGGAAGTCGAGGACAAAGCCGCTGGCAACCACCAGAAGCCCCACCGACGCAAGCAGCCAGTACCAGGCTTTTTCACCGCCGTTGGCAAAGCCGGCGTCCACGTGCCCTTTGCCGACGAGGCCACCGCCCTTCTTGAACCATTCAAGATCGTGCTTTTTGGGCATGTTGTCCTTGATCAGGCTGACCAACAACACGATCAACAGCACACCGAAGATCGGACCAAGGTAGTTATGCAACACCTTGGAGGAAGAGACCATCCATCCCCAGAAGGCATCGCCAAACAGGCCACGGAAGACGAACTTGCCAAACAACAGATTGAGACCGGTGAGGGCCAGCACGATAAACAGCGACGCCACCGACCAGTGCAAGGCACGCATGAATAACGGCCAGCGGAAAAGCTTGCGCCCCGTTCGCGGTTCTTCAAGATGCTTGCGACCAATGATCAGGTAGAACAGCGTAATGATCCCGATCATGCCGCCAATCACGATCAACCCGAAGGGCGACACCCAGCGGTTACGCCATTGACGCCAGGTTTCGCCGCTTGAGTTGATCAGGTTGTAGTTACTGTCAGCTCGCGAATCACGGTAGTTGGGACCGGTCTCGCCGCTACGGACTTGTCGCCACTGGTCCGCATCGATGCCGGGCGCCGCCGTGCTCATTTCACGATTGGGGTCTGCTTCCTGGGCATGAGCTACCTGCGCCACGCCCAGACTGAGCACCAGGGCGAAGGCCAACAGCAGCCAGCGCCAGACTCCTTGCCATTGAGACAGGTGCGGCACCCCACCGGGTGCCTGAGCAGTCAACTGGTTCATGGAAAGCCTCCTTACCCTTTACGGGCAGCATCATAGGCTAGGTTGTCGGCACTGGCCTGGGGGTTGTTGGACCAGGCACCGTCTTCGTGGCCACGATGCACCACGCGCTGACGGAAAATATCCGCCACGTCCTGGGCGTCGCCTGCCAGAAGCGCCTTGGTGGAGCACATTTCCGCACACAGCGGCAGCTTGCCTTCGGCGATGCGGTTGGAGCCGTACTTCTCGTACTCCTCTTCCTTGGTTTCGGCAGGGCCACCCGCGCAGAAGGTACATTTGTCCATCTTGCCGCGCTCGCCGAAAGCGTCCTGCTGCGGGAACTGCGGCGCGCCGAACGGGCAGGCGTAGAGGCAGTAGCCACAGCCGATACACAGGTCTTTATCGTGCAGCACGATACCGTCGTCGGTCTTGTAGAAACAGTCGGTCGGACACACCGCCATGCAGGGGGCATCGTCACAGTGCATGCAGGCGACCGAAATGGACATTTCATCGGCTTCGCCGTCATTCAGCGTCACGACACGCCGACGCTGAATGCCCCATTCGACATCATTGGCATTTTTACAGGCGGTCACGCAGCCGTTGCATTCGATGCAGCGCTCGGCGTCACACATAAATTTCATTTGAGCCATGGTGTTCTCCTTATACGGTGCGGGATGTCGCCGGCACCGTGGATGCTGTCAGGTCTGGGCGAGCCTCAGGCACGCTCGATGCGGCAGATGGTGCACTTGGTCTCTTGCATCAGTGTCACCGGGTCGTAGCCATAAGTGGTCGCGGTATTGGCCGCTTCGCCAATGACGTAGGGGGCAGTACCTTCGGGGTAAATGCCTTCCAGGCTTTCGCCCTGGAACATGCCGCCAAAGTGGAACGGCATGAAGGCGACCTTGCGGTCCACACGGGGTGTGACCATCGCCTTGACTTTCACGCGGCCGCCTTCGGCCCCTTCGACCCACACGTCATCGCCGTCGCTGATGCCGATATCATTGGCATCGGCTGGGTTGATCTCCACGAACATCTCTTGCTGAAGCTCGGCCAGCCACGACATGGAGCGCGTTTCTTCACCGCCGCCTTCGTATTCGACCAGGCGCCCGGAGGTGAGGATGATCGGATAGTCATCCACCGAGGGGGCACCGTCCTGTACGCTCTTGTACATGGTCGGCAGGCGCATGATGGAGTCAAAGTCGTCCCAGGTCGGGTATTTATCGACCAGGTCACGGCGCGTCGAGTAAAGCGGCTCACGGTGCTTCGGCACTGCGTCCGGGAAGGTCCAGACCACGGCCCGCGCCTTGGCGTTACCGTAAGGAGCGCAGCCATGCTCGATGGCGACACGCTGAATACCGCCGGAGAGATCGGTCTTCCAGTTCTTGCCTTCCGCCGCTTGTTTCTCGGCGTCGGTTAGGTCGTTCCACCAGCCAAGGTCTTTCAGCAGCTGGTCGGTGAACTCGGGATAGCCGTCGTCGATATCGCCGTTAACAGGCGCTGAGCCTTCGGCCAGAAGATTGACGCCATCGCGCTCGATACCAAAGCGGGCACGGAAGCCCATACCGCCTTCCATCACCGGCACGCTGGGATCGTAGAGGTTTGGCGAGCCCGGGTGCTTGAACTCGGCGGTTCCCCAGCAGGGCCAGGGCAGACCGTAGTAGTCGCCGTCCGCCGGGCCGCCTTCGGCACGCAGATGCTCGAAGCTGAAGGTGTGCCAGTTTTGCTGGTGTTCCTTGAGGCGCTCTGGGCTCTGACCGGTGTAGCCGACGGTCCACATGCCAGCGTTAATTTCGCGGAGAATATCCTCGATCAGCGGCTCATCACCGTTCATTTCGTAGTTGGCGACCAGCTCGTCGCCAAAGCCGAGTTTTTTGGCGAACAGGTACATGATCTCGTGGTCGGGCTTGGACTCGAACAGCGGGTCGATGACCTTGTCGCGCCACTGCAGAGAACGGTTGGTCGCCGTCACGCTGCCGGTGGTTTCGAACTGGGTCGCGGCCGGCAGCAGGTAGACGCCGTCCGTACGGTCATGCATGACAGCCGCCACGGTCGGGTACGGGTCGACGATGACCATCATTTCGAGCTTTTTCATCGCCTGCTGCATTTCGACGCCGCGGGTCTGGGAGTTGACCGCGTGGCCCCAATAGAACATGGCTTTGAGCGCCGTACGCTGGGAGATGTTCTCGTCTTCTTCCAGTACCCCGTCAACCCAGCGTGATACGGTAATACCGGCACTGTTCATGGGCTTGCCGTCGGCATACTCGGTGTCATCAAAGCGACCTTTCAGCCACTCATAGTCAACGTTCCAGACGTTGGCCCAGTGCTGCCAGGCTCCTTCCGCCAGGCCGTAGTAGCCGGGCAGCGAATCGGAACCCAGCCCCAGGTCGGTAGCGCCCTGGACGTTGTCGTGACCGCGCAGGATGTTGGCACCGCCCCCGGCCACGCCGATGTTGCCCAGCGCCAGCTCGAGAATGCAGTAAGCGCGGGTGTTGTTGTTACCCGTGGTGTGCTGGGTACCGCCCATGCACCAGACAACACACCCCGGACGGTTCTCGGACAGGGTCTTGGCAACGTCGAACATGTCCTGTTCGCTGACGCCGGTGATGTCTTCGACGACGTTCGGCGGGAAGTTGGCAACTTCCGCGCGCACATCGTCCATGCCGTAAACGCGCTGGTTGATGTACTCGCTGTCTTCCCAGCCGTTTTCAAAGATGTGCCACAGCAGGCCCCAGACGTAGGCCACGTCCGAACCCGGGCGCAGCCGCACGTATTTATTGGCCTTGGCGGCCGTACGCGTGAAGCGCGGGTCGGCCACAATGATCTGGCAGTTGTTACGCTCCTTGGCAATCAGGAAGTGCTGCATCGCCACCGGGTGCGCTTCGGAGGGGTTCGACCCAATGAACAGAATCGCTTTACTGTTATGGGTATCGTTGAGCGAGTTGGTCATCGCCCCATAGCCCCAGGTATTGGCTACCCCGGCCACGGTGGTGGAGTGACAGATACGCGCCTGGTGGTCGGTGTTGTTGGTGCCCCACATCGACGCCAGCTTGCGCATCAGGTAGGCCTGCTCGTTGTTGAACTTGGCCGACCCCAGCCAGTAAACGCTATCCGGGCCGTGCTCTTCACGCAGCTCAAGCAGCTTGTCGCCAATCTCGTTGACGGCATCTTCCCAGCTCATGCGCTCCCATTCGCCGCCCACCAGCTTCATGGGGTACTTCAAACGGCGACTGGAATGGCCGTGCTGGCGTAGCGAAGCGCCTTTGGCACAGTGAGCACCGCGGTTGATGGGGTGGTCAAAGGCCGGTTCCTGTTTGGTCCAGATCCCCTCCTGCACTTCGGCATACACGCCACAGCCCACCGAACAGTGCGAGCAGATCGTGCGCTTGGTTTCCACGGGGGAGTCGAGCACCGGCGTTTTGTCCGCCGATTCCGCACGGCGCATCATGGGCGCGCCCATAAAGCCCAGCGCGGCAACACCGCCTGTCGCCGCACCACTGCGCTGAATAAACTGGCGGCGCGAAATCCCCAGGCCGGGTGCTTTGGGAGTGTCTGTTTTGCGAGTTAAACGCATGGCAATTCTCCTGGCATTCCGCCGTCAGTCACGCAGGGACGCGTAAAAAGCACGGACGTGATCGGTCTCACGATAATTGGTTGTTGGTTTTTCAACGTCGCTGGGAGCGCTTTCGGCTTGCGCCAGGGTGACGTGTCCGACCGCGGCGGCCGCGCCTGCAGCGGCTGTTCCCAGACCGACGGTTTTCATGAACCGGCGGCGCTCAGGATTATGTGACTGTTGCATGGTGCTCTCCTCTCTTGCCATGGCCTTTGGCCGTTTTATCTTATGCTATGGCTGCTGCGCGCTCACCGGTGGGCGAATCAACGCATTAGCGCGTCACGTCAAGGTTCCATAATAGTTACTGGGGCATGGCTCGCCTCGATGGCCAGACGATCCTCTTCGCTTGTCATGAAAGCGCTGCCCAAGTGCCCGAGCGCTGCATAAAAAGCGGTATCGACTTGCCCTAAGTCGTCAAAACAGTCGCTTGCCCAAGGGGCAAGGTGGTGCATGAAAAAGTGCGCTTGGTCGGCGCTGGTCATGTCGACCAGCATGGCCATCACTTCGCATAGCGCGGCTAAGTGATCTTCCGGGTCGCGGATGTGTTCGTTGCGCTCGAAACCCAGCGCACCAAGATCTCGGCGCAGTTCAACCAGGGCCGCTTCCATGAGCTCGCCGTTGCGGTACCAGGAGGCATAGGGCACCACATCGCCCTGAATCACGCCAACCAGATGACCGAAGTGCGCTCGCTTCAGGCCCGCGGCGTCAGCGCTGTTCGCCGCTTGACTGAGCCCATGCCAGCACTCGGCCAGGCGGCTGCCGTCCTGCTCGATATCGAGCGACGCCAGCCAGCCAAGCAGCTCTTCGGTGGGCGCTTCGCGCAGTAGCGCAGCGATAAGCCGGTAGATATCCGCGCGTAACGCATCGGCTTCGCTTAATGTCGGGGCTGCTTGCGTCATGGCTTATACCTTCAACTGGGCGTCGGGATCACGAATCATGGTTTTCCATACGTCTTTCACCCGGCAGTCTTCGCACATCTCCAGGCGCAGCATGGCGTCGCCTGCAAAATAGGGATGATCAGCCAGCTTGGCCTTGATATTGGCCACCGTGCTGGCCGTGGCAAAGGGTTTGCCGCAGCCGATACACTCAAACGGCGCTTCTTCGTGGCACACATGGCGAGTCTCACGCTCGGCCGTGGCCAGAAAGCCAGGGGTCAGGGTAATGGCATCTTCCGGGCAGGCCTGCTCGCAAAGCCCGCACTGCACGCAATCCGCTTCGCGGAAGTTCAGCGAAGGCACCTTGCCCCCGGAGGAAAGCGCCGGTGTCGGGCAGCTGCTGACGCAGGCGTGACACAGCGTGCAGGCATCACTGTCGACCTGAATGCCACCGTAGGCGGCACCCTCTGGCATGGCGTGGCGCTGGCCGCTAGGCTCGCCAAGTTCGCCCAGGCGCGCCAGCACGATGTTCAGGCGAGCGCGCTTATTGGGCTCGTTCAGCGTCAGCGGCTGGTCGGTCAACGGGGTCAGCGTGGGCAACGCATCGCGCGCCTGGGCATCGCCAACGGCCAGCAACTGCACGCGGGCAGGGTCGTGCCCCAGGGCGGTCAGCAGTGTCTGAGCCTGGTTCACCTGATCAGCCAAAAAGGCGCTCAGGCGGGCAGGCATGTCGGGATGCGCCTGAATGCGCACTTCCGCCGCGCCGCTGGCCAGGGCCGTCAGCCACTGGTCATGACCGGCTGCCCCGAGTTCTTCCAGGGGAATATCCAGCACGTGCCCGGCGGGTACTATGCCCGCCGCTTTTTCGGCGTCCTGGGAGTCGAGGGTGATAAAGCGCAGCACAGGCGCCTGGCCGCCCGCATCGCGGTAGGCGGCCAGCCAGCTTGAGAGCGTGTCCTGCTGGCGACGTGTATCGGGCAGGCGAAATTCAATGGCGCCGGTGGGGCAGGCGCTGGTGCAGCTGCCGACGCCCTGACACAGATAGGGGTCGATCTCGATCTGCGATTCGATGCGCCCCTGATGGCTGCTGATGGCATCGGCGGGACACACGTCCAGGCAGCGGGTACAGCCGGTGTTACCGCTGGAAGAGTGGGCGCAGAGATCACTGTTGACCTGGAAATAACGCGGCTTGTCGAATTCCCCGATCAGCTCGCCGACGCTGTCCAGCGCCTCGCGGCGCCGCTCGGCATCCGTCCAGTCGAGGGTGACATAGCCCGGGGGTGGCAGCTCGCGCGCCAGTACCGGGCGAGCACTCAGGTCCAGCACCAGATCGAAGTAATCGCGATCGATCAATGCCCGGGCCAGGTTAAGCGGGCTGCCGCCATTATCAAACTGGACAGCAAAAGCGCCAAGGTAGCCTGAAATGCTTAACACCTCGGCCTGCCCTGGTGACATTTCATAGCGGACAAGCGGCTGGGCATGCCCCTGTGGCGCTGCGTCAGACGACAGCACGTCCTCAGAAGCGGCCTCTTGGGATTCAGCGGAGTCGGCGGCGGTACTGAGGGTCAGCAGGGTCAACGAAGCGAGCCCGCTGCCCTTCAAGGCATGGGCGGCTTTCTCGGCGGCGTCGCTCGAGCCAATCACCAACGCATGACCACGGCTGTGATAGGTCACATTGGCGGGCGTCAGGTTCGCCGGCCAGGAGATGCGTTGGCGTACCGCTTCTCTGGCTTCGGCGTTACGCTGGTCGTCCAGGGACGCCAGCTGGATTCTTTGATTCATGCATTCTCACGGTCAGAGGATCATTTTTATTATATTGATGGATCATATTTTTTAACTATCTTGTCATATCGGCTGCACCAATGCATAACATTAGTACACAGCGATAAAATCATTTTTTCATTTTGCTGCTTATTGGTTCAGCTTATGGCGGTTTGGTCATTCATGCCAAGAAAAACGCACCTTGCACTTTCAACGCTGTTGTTCCGATATTAGACCAAACCTTTGTTTTAAAAGGATTAAAATCCGACTCATGCTTTCGTATGAGAGTTATCAGACTGGTCGTCTTGTGCCACTTCCTTCTCAGAACCAGGCGGATTGGGCGCATCGCTATCAGCGGAAGATACCTGCTCCGAATCGCCGTCTGTTGATGCTTGCTCACTCTGGGTATCGTTGGCATTGTCGGCCAGGGATTCATCGGCTTTCTTGGCCCACCGCCGCAACTTGCCCGCCAGCTCCGAGGCCATGGGTTTCAACTGCTGGCGATAGTCCAGATCGTAGTCATCCAGACCATCGCGCACATTGTAGTTACCGGTCGCCCAAAGGCGCTTTAACGCCCGCCGCCGCAGCGCCGAACTGACGCCGGGCACCATGTAGCCACTGAAATCACTGCCCGCTTCCAGCGTCTCGGGGTCGGGCAAGGTTTCATCCAGGCTACCGGGCGGGGGCGGTGCAGGCCGCACGGGGTCGCTGGCTTCAGTAGCGTCTGCCTCATGATTGTCCGCCGCTCCAGCCCCGTTGGCCGGGTCCGTTTCATCCGGCGGCAGCGGTGACTCGATAGGGTCTTTCGACTCGGGGTCTGCAGCGGATGGTTGCTCGTCCGGCTCGAGCCCCCGCTTGATACGCGACCAGCGCTCTAAACGACTCATTGCGGTTTCTCCTGGGTGGGCGTTTCTTTGGCGCGCCCGGCCCCCTTGTGTTTCTTCTTGCGGATTTCCATCGGCGCTTCGCCGTGGCGGGCCAGATAGCTTTCGATCCATATCTGGATCGCCATCGGCATCGCCACTTCCAGCACCTGCTGCTCACCGTCCATCCAACCGGCGGCGACATCCTGACTCGCCGTAATCGCCGCGGGCTCGGGGGCCTGCCCGGTAAATCCGGCGCGCACGAACAGCCGTGGCGTTGCGGCCGTCAGGTTGAAGCGATAGGCAGCGCGCTCGGTCATGAACAGCTGCAAGAACAGCACGTGCGGGCCCTGCTCACCCAGCGTCAGCTCACCGATACGCCATTGTGTCTGGCTGAAACGGTTGATCTGCTTGTGCTCGGCGACCAGCGTAATACTCAGTGGGCGGAGGTTATCGGTCATTACGGCGGCCCTTATGCTTTATTCGGAACGAAAGGTTCAGGTAGACAAGTAAGCCTTTCGAGCGCCATCATCGTCAACTCAAACCTTGTATGCACCATGAGGATCACGGATGCCCGCCCTGGAGCTAAGCCGAGCCCGCTTACCGGCCACCACCGAGATTGACGTGGTAGACGAATTTGGTGATACCCGCCGACAGGCCATTGCCGCCGAGCGGGCCTTGACCGTTTATCTCAACAAGCGTGAGATTGTCACGCTGATGACTCTTGGCGACGACCCGGAAGCACTGGTGGTGGGTTACCTGCGTAATCAGGGGCTGCTGCGCGCCGCGGCTGATCTTTCCGTCGTTCAGGTGGAATGGGAGGTTGAAGCCGCCGTGGTCGTCACCGGCCACTTGCCTGAGGACCTTGAGGCTCGCCTCAGCACCCGTACCGTCACCACCGGTTGCGGGCAGGGAACGGTATTCGGCAAGCTCCTCGACCAGACCGACCTGACCGAGCTGCCTGACACGCGGCTGGCCCAGTCCACGCTCTACCAGTTGCTGCAAAATCTCAATGCCTATAATGAAACCTACCGTAGCGCCGGGGCGGTGCACGGCTGCGCGCTGTGCTGGCAAAGCGACGTACTGGATTTCGTGGAAGATGTGGGCCGCCACAACGCCGTGGATACCCTGGCGGGCCGCCAGTGGCTGCAACAGGCAGACAGCACCAATGCGGATATTTTCTATACCACGGGGCGACTCACCTCTGAAATGGTGCTTAAGGTCGCCCAGATGGGCATCAGCGTGCTGGTCTCCCGCTCCGGTGTGACCCAAAAAGGCGTCGAGTTGGCGGAACGCTTTGGCGTGATGCTGATTGCCCGCGCCAAAGGCAAGCACTTTCAAGCCATTAATGCCCAGCACCGCCTCACGCTGGATGCCATCCCCGCACGCCCGCCCCGCGCCCGTGCAGCCAAACAGGAGGCACGCCAATGATTTCGACCAAGCAACTTACCGGCATGGTTCTCGCCGGCGGTGAAGGCCGCCGCATGGGCGGCCGCGATAAAGGCCTCGAACCCTTTGCTGGCCTGCCGTTGATTGCTCATGTCATTCAGCGTTTCGATGGCCGGGTAGCCGAACTGCTGATCAACGCCAACCGCAACAGCGACGCCTACGAGTTGTTCGCTGACCGTGTCATTGAAGACGCCGAAGGCGGTTTCAAGGGGCCGCTGATGGGTATCTACAGTGGCTTACGGGCGGCGAAAACGCCCTGGTTGCTGGTGGCGCCCTGCGACTCCCCTGCGCTGCCCAACGACCTGGTGGCACGCATGGTGGCGGGCATCGGCGAGCATGATATCGGCGTTGCCTTTGACGGTGAACGCCTGCACCCCGTGGTGGCCTTGATTCGCACCTCCCTGGCAGAGGATCTGGCAACAACACTGGCCGATGGGGAACGCAAGATCGACCGTTGGTATGCCCGCCATGCCTGGTGCAGGGTCGATATGTCTGACTGCCCGGACGCCTTTGCCAACCTCAACACCGAAGAAGAGAAAATTCGCCTGGAAACAGCGCTTGGCAATGACGCCAGCGCGAAAAAGGCCGCCACATGACGCTGTCCTGTTTCGAGCTCGGCGAGCAGATGCTCAGTGTGAGCGAGGCGCGAACAGCGCTTGCCACCCTGATCGAACGGCCCCTGGGCAGTGAGTGCGTCGCCCTCGCGAATGCCCATGGTCGGCGCCTTGCGGAAAACATTACCGCCACGATCAATGTACCGCAGAATACCAATGCGGCGATGGACGGTGTGGCCCTGGCCTGGGAAAACAGCATTCAAACCCACTGGGCACTGGCGGGCGATGCCTTTGCCGGGCAGGCGTTTGCGGGCAACGTCGCTGCCGGGCAGTGTGTGCGCATTACGACCGGCGCACCGCTGCCGCCCGGCACCGATACGGTCATCATGCGTGAACAGCTGGTCGAGCATCACGACAGCGTAGTGATTGAAGCGCCCGAGCGTGTCAAACGTGGCCAGAACGTGCGCCAGGCGGGAGAGGACATCACGATCGGCGACGTCGCGCTGCCCGCTGGCACTCGTCTAGACGCCGCGGCACTCGGGCTGGTCGCCTCTCTGGGGTGGGCACGAGTACCTGTTTATCAGCGCCCCAGGGTGGCGATTTTCTCGACCGGCAATGAAGTCACGGCCCCTGGCGACCCGCTGCCTGGCGACGGTATTTATGACGCCAACCGCTTTACCCTGACGGGGCTGCTCATCGAACAGGGCGCTGAGGTCATTGACCTTGGCATCTTGCCGGACGACTTTACCGCGCTGACGGAAACCCTGGCAGACGCCGCGGCGAAAAGTGACCTGGTGATTTCCAGCGGCGGCGTTTCGGTGGGCCATGCCGATTTTACCCGTGATGCCCTCGAGCACCTTGGGCGGCTGGCGTTCTGGCGGGTGGCCCTGCGCCCGGGGCGCCCCATGGCCTGCGGCTGGCTGGGCGCGGCGCGTACGCCTTTCGTCGGCCTGCCCGGCAATCCCGTGGCCGTCATGGTAACCTTCCTGCAGTTCGTGGTGCCGTTGCTGCAGCGGCTTCATGGTCGGCCGGTGACGCCACCGCGCCGACTCCAGGCGGTTGCCGACGACACACTGAAAAGTCGCTTTCAACGGACAGACTTTCTCCGTGGCGTCTACCATAATGATAACGAAGGACGGCTACACGTTCGCAGCACCGGTGCCCAGGGGTCGGGCATTTTAACCTCAATGGTGGCCGCTAACTGTTTGATAGAGTTAGCCGATGACCAGGACGGCGCGCAACCAGGTGAGGTCGTCAGCATACAACCACTAACGGACTGGCTATGACCGAGCAACTGATCGACAACTTTGGCCGCCGCATCAACTATGTGCGTATATCGGTAACCGACCGCTGCGACTTCCGCTGCGTTTACTGCATGAGCGAGGAGATGACCTTTCTGCCCCGCGCGCAGGTACTGACGCTGGAAGAGTTGGCCATGGTCGCCCGCGCCTTTACCGAGCTCGGCGTCGAGAAAATCCGCCTCACCGGCGGCGAACCCCTGGTACGCCGTGACATCACCCAACTGGTGGATGAGATCGGCACGATGCCCGGGCTCAACGACTTCACCATGACCACCAACGGCGCCAGCCTGCGCAAGCATGCCAAGCAGCTTTATGCGGGAGGCATGCGGCGCCTCAATATCAGCCTGGATTCGCTGGACCCGGAACGTTTCAAGCAGCTCACCCGCACCGGCGACCTGGACAAGGTGATCGATGGTATCCACGCCGCCAAGGAAGCCGGCTTCGAGCGCATCAAGCTCAACGCGGTCATCCTCAAGGGCCGCAATGAAGATGAAGTGCTGGATCTGGTCGACTTTGCCCGCCGCGAAGGGCTGGATATCAGCTTTATCGAGGAAATGCCGCTGGGCGACGTCTCCGACCACTCCCGCGCGGAAACCTTCTACTCGAGCGACGATGTACAGGCGTTGATCGAAACCCGCTACCCGCTGATCGCCACTCCGGAAACCACGCCCGGCCCGTCACGCTATTTCCGCATGGCCGACAGTAACAGCCGTATCGGCTTTATCTCGCCGCACAGCCATAACTTCTGCGAGACCTGCAACCGCGTCCGCGTCACCGTCGAAGGACGCCTGCTGCTGTGCCTGGGCAACGAGCATTCGGTGGATCTGCGTGCGGTATTGCGTCGTCACCCGGGTGATATGCAGGCCCTCAAGAACGCCATCATCAATGCCCTGCCGCTCAAGCCCGAGCGCCATCACTTCACCACCGACGGCGACGTGCAGGTGGTGCGCTTCATGAACATGACCGGTGGCTAACGGTGTCAGGGTTAGCCAATGTGCCGGTGCATATCATCACCGGCTTTCTGGGCAGCGGCAAAACAACGCTTATCCACAGCCTGATCGAGCAGAAGCCTGTGGATGAAAAGTGGGCGATCCTGGTCAACGAGTTTGGTCAGATCGGCATTGACCAGGCAATGTTCGAAACCCGTGACGATGTAGTGGTCAAAGGCTTGCCGGGTGGCT
This sequence comes from Halomonas sp. G11, assembly GCF_001663515.1. Taxonomy (NCBI): domain Bacteria; kingdom Pseudomonadati; phylum Pseudomonadota; class Gammaproteobacteria; order Oceanospirillales; family Halomonadaceae; genus Halomonas; species Halomonas sp. G11. The sequence goes on along the minus strand of NZ_LYXG01000001.1, from coordinate 216,557 downwards.
GTCTGTGCTGTCAGCTAGCGTTCGTGATGCAGGCGGCTCTGGTCAACCTACTGGCTCGCAGCCAACCCGACCGGGTGATCATCGAGCCCTCAGGGCTTGGCCATCCGGCAGGGTTGGTGGATCTGCTGCGCAGCGAGGCATTTCAGGGTGTCGTCGACGTACGCGATATTGTGACGACGCTTGACCCGCGTCGCCTGGATGAACCCCGCGTGGTCGCCCACGAAACCTTCCGCGACCAGCTCGAGATTGCCGACGCCATTGCCCTGACCATGTGCGACCAAAGCACCGCCGAACAGCTCAGTGCGGCCCGCGCCTTCGTTGCCGACCGCTGGCCACCGCGCAAGTGGGTCCATGAGGTTGATCATGGTCGGCTGCCGCTGGCGCGCCTGCTGGAAAGCGGCAGCGCTCAACGCGACGCGCTTGAAACGCCTGCGGCTCACCAACCACTGTCCGCCACTCCCAGTCTCGAAGGCGGCTTTTTCGACTTCCCGCCTGCTCCCGGCACACCGCAATGTGAAACCGGTGCATCGCTGGGTTACACAAGTATCGGCTTGCGCTGGCACCCGAGTGACTGCTTTGACCTGGACCGCCTGGCCGCCTATCTCAGTGAGCTTTCCCGGGACGTGCGGATCAAGGGCGTGTTTCACACCCAGGATGGCTGGCGACAGCTCAACCGAGCTGATGGCACGCTAAGCGTTACGCCATCCACCTGGCGTCAGGACTCACGCCTGGAAATCATTGCCCCCGAATCATCCTCTCCTCATATGCCCAGCGCTGAGGCACTCAAAGCGGCGCTCGCCGACACCTTAAAAAGCTAAGGACTCATGTCTCAGCCAAGCCTCAAGGTCGTCCAGAGGCATGGGCTGCCCGTACAGGAACCCTTGGTAAGTTTGGCAGCCATGGGCCAAAAGCCACGCCTGCTGGGCATTGCTCTCGACGCCTTCGGCCACGATCTCCAGCGACAGACTTTGTGCCAGCGCAATGGTGCTCTCCACGATGGCGGCATTCGCCTTGCTGTCGATCACCTGCTGAACAAAGGATTGATCGATTTTTAGCTGATCCAGAGGCAGGTGCGCCAAATAGGCCAGCGATGAGTAACCGGTACCATAGTCATCCAGCGAAAAACGCACGCCCTGCTGCTTGAGTTGCCGCATTTTCTCACGGGCATCATCGCGCTCTTCGACAAAGAGCGACTCCGTCACTTCCAGTTTCAGCCTGTGACTGGGCGCGCTTGTGCGCTGCAATATCGACTCCACCTTGTTGACGAAATCGACCTGCCGGAACTGCAGCGGGCTGACGTTGACCGCCACGCTCAACTCGGCAAACCCAGGTTTGTGGGCCCATTGTGCCAATTGCTGACAGGCAGCCTCCAGCACCCAATCACCTACCGGGTTGATCAGCTCGGTCGATTCGAGCAGGGGAATAAACTCGCCAGGCATGACCAATCCGCGTTCGGGATGCTGCCAACGCAGCAGACCTTCGACCCCTATGCAGCGGCCCTCCTGGTCAACTTGAGGCTGATAATGCAGCCGCCATTCCTCATTCGCCAACGCCTGGCTCAGTTCGTTTTCCAGGCGAACCCGTGCCAGCAACTCGGCTTGCATGGTAGGGTCAAAAAAGCTCAAGGCGCAGCGACCACTGCTTTTGGCCTGGAAAAGCGCCATGTCCGCCTGCTGCAAGTAATCATCGACTGAGCTGGTGTGATCGTTGACGACCGTAATCCCGATACTTGCCGTGACGTTAAGGCTCTCGCCCTGGATCATCACCGGCAGTCGAATCAAGTCTTGAAGCTTCTGCGCGATATTTTCAGCAAGTTCAGCAGTGTGCTCCCGGCTTTTACTCATACCTTCGATCAGCACGGCAAATTCATCGCTCCCCAGCCGCGCCAGGGTGTCCGTTTCACGCAGCATTTGCCCCATTAAACGGGCGAGATGCTGCAGCAATTGATCCCCAACGTAGTGGCCCAGGCTATCGTTGATTTGCTTGAAGTTATCGATATCGATAAACAGCAAGGCTCCCCAGCGAGCATGACGATTCACGTCCTTTAAAGCCGCTTCCATGCGATCCATGAACAGTCGCCGATTGGCAAGCCCAGTCAATGGGTCGTAAAACGCCAGTTGGTGAATTTCCTGCTCTGCCGCTTTACTCTCGCTAATGTCGCTCATGGTGGCCACGTAATGGGTCAGAGCGCCTTGCGGGTCGTAAACGGCACTGATGGTCAGCCATTCGGGAAATACATCGCCATTCTTGCGCCGACTCCAGATTTCTCCTTCCCAACTCCCGGCCATCTGAACCCGCTGCCATAATTTGCGGTAGAAAGCACTATCATGTCGGCCAGAGTTCAACATCCGCGTGCTTTTACCCACCAGCTCGGCTTCGCTATAGCCGGTGATCCGCGTAAAGGTATCGTTGACTTTCAAAACATGGCCGTTTGCATCGGCAATCAACATGCCTAGATGGGTCTGGAAGGCCGTGGCGGAGATACGCAGCTCCGCTTCACTTTGGTGTAACCGATGCTCAAAGCGCAGCCGGTTAAGGTAGTGACGCACTCCCCAGGCGCCCAGCAGCGCAATCAGCAGCATCACCCCTGCCAGTATCCCGGCACGCTGTCGCCAGTTGGCCAATTGAAGCTGGACGTCCTCGCCCACGACCACGAGCAGCGGCAGTTCTTCTATCCACTGCATCTGAAACAGCCGCTCGCGCTGGTCCAGCGGTGAGGTCACACGTAACGACCACTTATCGACATCCCGTTCAAGCATCGCCAGGGTCTCGGGACTGTCCACCTGCCATCCAGCGGTAATGGGGTCCTCAAGAATAGGTAAACGGGCAATCAGCTTGAGTTCACCATCTACCAGCGCAATACTTTCGCCGCTGGACACGCCTAGACGCTGCAAGGCGCGTTCAAAAACCGCAGGGGAAATACGCGCGACCGCGATGCCATTAAATTCGCCGTTATCACGGGTCAAGCGACGAGCCTGATAAAGATAGTAGCGCTCGTCGTGAGAGGTCGAATAAAGCGGCGTCACCAGCTCGTTGCGATCTTCCGTGTCACGAAACGCTTTAAAAAACGAGCTGTTGCTAAGGTCGCGCCCTATTGAGTCAGCGCTAAGTGCGCTGGCCCGAACAATACCTTCAGCATCGATAACACCAATATCATCGACCCAGTCGACAGAGCGTGTTCGGTTGCGTAATGCCTGTTGAATCGCAGAATACTCACCCTGCGTCGGCATGCCCTCGAGTTGCACCAGTTCGGCAACGCTCAAAAGGGCCTGACCGCTTTGCGCAAAAACGCCTTTCGCCCACTCGACCACCACATCGGCTCTGGCTGCATTGCGTGTTTCAATGGTCTGGATTTCCTGGCGATACTGTTCGTAGAGTATCCACACAAAGATACTCAGGAGCAGCAACAGCGCCACCCCGTAAATCGTTAAAGCACCACGGCGCTGATGGCGATACTTCTTCGCCAAATCGGCCGATAACGGAGTAACAGGTTGTGGCATTGCGCGGGCGCCTTGTCATAAAGTGGCACTAAACAAACAGAACCGTCCTAACATAAGCTCAAACGTCGATGATATTGAAGAACTATTTTTGAAAAGTACATCGGCCTTTTTCAATTCCTCTATCATTAAATCAACTGATTGCCCGCCATGAGAGCTTGATATGCCCGCACTTGGTCAAATGAGCGACTATGAGATTCGCCTGATTCGTGTTTTTCAAACGGTGGTGGAGTGCGGAGGCTTTACGGCGGCCGAGACCACGCTGGGCATCAGCCGGTCGGCAATCAGCCAGCACATGAACGACCTGGAAGGACGACTGGGCTTTTCGCTGTGCCAGCGTGGGCGTGGCGGGTTCAGCCTGACCGAGGAAGGCAAAGAGATTTATCAGGCAGGCATGACGCTGCTTTCCGCGCTGGAAACCTTCAAAAGCGATGTCAACGCGCTGCATCACACCATCAGGGGGGAGCTGAATATCGGCATTACCGACAACCTGGTGACGCTACCCGCCATGCATGTCACCCATGCATTGGCCAGACTCAGCGCCCCGGAGCATGATGTCACGCTGAACATACACATGGAGCCATCGGATGCGGTGATTCGCAGCGTGATGGATGGCCACCTGCATGTCGGGGTCGTGCCCGCGGTCAATCTGCCCACCAGCCTAGATACTCAGCATCTCTACGATGAACCTTCCTTCCTGTACTGCTCGGTGGGGCACCCGTTGTTCGATAAGGCAAGCGATCACCTCACGCTGGCCGAGCTTGCGTACCATCCCGCCATATCGCCCCGCTATCCGCTGCCCGTTGAGGCACGCCAGGCCCACGATGCCCTCAATCTGCGCGCCTCCGCATCTGACCGTGAGGGCGCGGCATTTTTGATTCTCACCGGGCGTTTTATTGGCTTTCTTCCCGAGCACGTCGCGGATCAATGGGTCTCGGCAGGCAAAATGCGCGCCCTGAACAGCACAAGCCAGCACTACCGTATCCCCTTCGTGCTCATTGCCCGCCGCGACCGCCGACCCAATCGGGTCGTTGACGCCTTTTTAAACTTCATCGATACGCCACAAACGCCAACACCCGGCATCTAGCCGGGTGTTGTGAGGCATTTTGGTAAAGTGCGTGTCGCGCGACTAGGGTAGTTGCTCGGCAGGCTCCGTGTCCGTCACCGGCGACGGCCCCACTGACGGTGCGGAGGAAAGCACCTGACTGGCGACATAGTAAACGATCGCGCCAAGCGCCGAGCCCGTAAACCAGCCGTAGTCATAGAACCAGTACATCGTGCCGGTGGTCAGCGAAATCAGTGTCAGCGCCACGGGCACGCCAAAGGCGATAAAACCGGCAACATTGACAGCCGGATACGCATGGCTGTCCATATACAGGCTGGGCACATCCAGACGCTGCTTTTTAATCAGGAAGTAATCCACGGCCATGATACCGGCGATCGGGCCCAGCAGGCTGGAATACCCCAGCAGCCAGTTGGAGTACATCTGTTCAAGCGATACCCCCGGGGGAATGATGCCCGCTTTTTGCAACAGGTCGTAACCCATCAGCAACACACCCACCGCGCCGGTCATCAGTACGCCACGCGTCTGGTCAATAAACTTAGGCGCAATATTCTGGAAATCATTGGTCGGCGAGACAATATTGGAAGCCGTATTGGTAGAAATCGTGGCAATAATAATCAGCAGCATCGCCAACACGACCCAAAATGGATTATCGATAAAGCCGATCAACCGCACCGGGTCGGCCACGGTTTGACCGACAAGCGTCTCGGAGGCAGCGGTCATCACCACGCCCAGTGAGGCAAAGAAAAACATCGTCAGCGGCAGGCCAATCACCTGCCCGGCAATCTGGTCTTTCTGGCTTTTGGCAAAGCGGCTGAAGTCAGGAATATTCAGCGACAGCGTGGCCCAGAAGCCCACCATGGCCGTTAACCCGGCAAAGAAGTAGCCATACACCGACGCCCCTTCAGGACGCGATGGCGGCTGCGCCAGCAGCTCGGTCATCGACGTGTGCGGCCACGCCCACACCATCAAGCCGATACCCACCGCCAGCAGCAAAGGAGCAGCCAGCGTTTCCAGCCACTTGATCGATTCCGCACCACGAATCACTACGTACAGGTTCATCGCGCCAAACACGAAGAAACCGATGACCTCACCGACGCCCCCCAGCGCCGCCCAGGCCGGTATCAGTTCCGAGAGCAAAAGATGAATGGCCAACCCGCCAAACATGGTCTGGATACCAAACCACCCGCATCCGACCAGGGCGCGCACCAGACACGGTACGTTGGAGCCAAAGATCCCGAACGAGGAGCGCAGGACTACGGGGAAAGGAATCCCGAATTTCGTCCCCGGAAAGGCGTTGAGCGTCAGCGGAATCAAGACAATCACATTGGCGAGTAATATCGCGAACAGCGCCTCGCCAACGCTCAAGCCGAAGTAGGCCGTTAACACGCCCCCAAGCGTGTAGGTGGGTACGCAAATCGCCATCCCCACCCAAAGCGCGGCGATATTCCATTTTGACCAGGTTCGCTCGCTTGCTTGCGTGGGTGCAATGTCCTCATTGAAACGCGAACTGGAACGAACGTCGTCCCCCACGTCCAGCTCAATCAGCCCGTCTCGATCTACCATTTGAGAGGTTGTTTTCGTCATTGGTCTCTCCTCAGTGTCATCCTGCTTCCCAGAAAACCCTCACGGTCTGAGGTTATTTAAAGCAATAAGCGTGCCGACTAAGCCGCCCTAGGCACTTAACTTATTGATCAAAAAACTGTCTTCCAGGACAAGAATTTTATTGTTTTCGTCATCTTTCCGACTTCTGAGTCACCGAATACCCGGCGGACTCAAAAAGGCTAGATCAAAAAAAATATTTGCACCAACTTTAAACATAAAAACCTGTCTTTATTTTCAATAAAAAACGTTAACTTACTGATTAAAAACCATTAAATAAAAAACCCAAAACAGTGCACACCCTCACCAGATTAGGGAATGCGCCAAGCTAAAATAAAAAAATCAAATTAACTCAATGAGTTAAAAAGCATCTTAAAAAAACCATCGACTGACTTGCTAAAACGCATAACCTGACGATACTTTCTTAAAAGCTGTCGCATTGGTCAGCTTTGAAAGTTACCCGTTAAAAACAGAACATCAAACAAAACTAATGCTGTGGCCTAACGCTAATAAGAGGGAGTGTCTGATGCAGAAGATGAAAATCGGCCTGATTCAAATGGGGCTAAAAACCAGTACCGACCTGGAACCGGCGGCGATTCGTGACGCCATGAACGAGGCTCACCTGCCGCTGGTCGAGCAAGCCGCCGAGCAGGGCGTGCAGGTATTGTGCTTCCAGGAAGTGTTCAACCAGCCCTACTTCTGTCCCAGTCAGGACACCAAGTGGTACGCCGCCGCCGAGCGGGTGCCGGAAGGCCCCACCTGCCAGATGATGCAGAAACTGGCCGCCAAGCACCGCATGGTGATCATCGTCCCGGTCTTTGAGGAGACCGAGACCGGCGTTTACTACAACACGGCGGCCGTGTTCGACGCCGACGGCAGCTACCTGGGCAAGTACCACAAGACCCATATTCCGCAGGTGGCCGGGTTCTGGGAAAAATTCTTCTTCAAGCCGGGTAAATCCAACTGGCCGGTGTTCGACACCGCCTTTGGCAAGATCGGCGTTTACATCTGCTATGACCGTCACTTCCCGGAAGGCTGGCGGGCACTCGCCCTCAACGGGGCCGAGGTGATCTTCAATCCCTCTGCCACCGTCGCCGGGCTTTCCCAGTACCTGTGGGAGTTGGAGCAGCCCGCCTCGGCCGCCGCCAACGGCTGCTTTATCGCCGCCATTAACCGGGTCGGTACCGAAGCACCGTGGAATATCGGCGACTTTTACGGCTCCAGCTATATCGTCAACCCGCGCGGCAAGATCGAGGCCCAGGCCAGCGAAACAGAAGACGAACTGCTGGTCCACGAGATCGATTTGGACATGGTGCGCGAGGTGCGCAACAACTGGCAGTTCTTCCGTGACCGCCGCCCGGAAACCTACACCCGTCTGACCGACGGCGAGTAGCCCGGCCACCTGACAAGCAAAGGAGCGAACAATGAGCCTATTGATCAAGGGCGGCACCGTCGTCACTAACACCGACACTTACCGCGCCGATGTGCTGTGTGTGGACGGCAAAATCCACGCCATTGGCACCAATCTAGACGTTCCCGCTGATTGCGAGGTGGTTGATGCCAGCGACCAGCTGGTGATGCCCGGCGGCATTGACCCGCATACCCACATGCAGCTGCCGTTCATGGGCACCGTGGCCAGCGAAGACTTCTACACCGGCACCGCGGCCGCGCTGGCGGGCGGCACCACGTCCATCATCGATTTCGTGATCCCCCAGCCGGGCCAGTCGCTATTGGAAGCCTTCGAGACCTGGCAGGGCTGGGCGGAAAAAGCCGCCACCGACTTTGCCTTCCACGTGGCGATCACCTGGTGGGACGATAGCGTGCGGGAAGAAATGGGCACCCTGGTGCATGAACACGGCGTGAACAGCTTCAAGCATTTCATGGCCTACAAGGGCGCCATCATGGCCACCGACGATATCCTGGTGGAAAGCTTCTCGCGCTGCCTGGAGCTGGGTGCGGTACCCACAGTGCATGCCGAAAACGGCGAGCTGGTCTACCACATGCAGCAGAAACTGCTCGCCCAAGGCCTTACCGGGCCGGAAGCCCACCCGCTTTCGCGCCCGCCCCAGGTCGAAGGCGAAGCCGCCAGCCGGGCGATCCGCATTGCCAGCACCTTGGGCGCGCCGATCTATCTGGTTCACGTATCCACCAAGGATGCGGTGGACGAAATTGCCTACGCCCGCGACCAGGGTCACCAGGTTTATGGCGAATGCTTGGCCGGTCATCTCATGATCGACGACAGCGTCTACCAGGATACCGACTGGGGCCGTGCCGCGGCGCATGTAATGAGCCCGCCCTTCCGCCCCAAGGGCCATCAGGAAGCCCTCTGGCACGGCCTGCAGTCGGGCAATCTGCAAACCACCGCCACCGACCACTGCTGTTTCTGTGCCGATCAGAAAGCCGCGGGCAAGGATGACTTCACCAAGATTCCCAACGGCACTGCGGGGGTCGAGGACCGCCTGGCCGTGCTGTGGGACGAAGGCGTCAACACCGGCAAGCTGTCGCCCCAGGAATTTGTCGCCCTGACGTCGACCAACACCGCCAAAATCTTCAACCTCTACCCCCGCAAGGGCGCCATTCAGGTGGGCGCCGATGCCGACATCGTGGTGTGGGACCCCAACGGCACGCGGACTATTTCCGCCAAGACCCACCACCAGAACGTCGACTTCAATATCTTCGAGGGCAAGACGGTGCGCGGCATCCCCCGCCATACCATCAGCCAGGGTAAATGGGTATGGCGTGACGGCGACCTGCGCGCCGAGCGCGGCGCAGGCCGGTATCTGGAGCGCCCCGCCTACCCCGGCATGTTTGAGCTGCTGGCCAAACGTGCCGAGCTGAACGCACCGATGGCGGTCAAGCGCTGATCAATAAAGAACGACCAAGACCAACAGCTGTGCCCATAACAACAGCGGAGGCTCTACCGTGACTAGCCCACTGAACCATCTACCCAGCGCAAAAGAGGTCGGCACCTACGACCCGGATACGCTGGCAACTAACTTTAGCGATCTACACCCGCCGCTGACCCATCGCCAGGCGATGATCGAAAGTCAGCGCTGTCTCTACTGCTTCGATGCGCCCTGCGTGGAGGCCTGCCCGTCGGAGATCGACATCCCAAGCTTTATTCGCCAGATCAGCGAAGACAACATCAACGGCGCGGCAGAAACCATCCTGGAAGCCAACATCCTGGGTGGCAGCTGCGCCCGGGTGTGCCCTACCGAAATCCTTTGCGAGCGCAGTTGCGTGCGCAACCACGATGCCGAGTGCCAGCCGGTGCTGATCGGCCTATTGCAGCGCCACGCCACCGACCATATGCAGTTCGACGGCCACCCGTTCAAGCGGGCGGCCACTACCGGTAGGCATATCGCCGTCGTGGGCGCAGGCCCCGCTGGGCTCTCCTGCGCGCACCGGCTGGCGATGCTCGGCCATCGGGTGACCATCTTCGAGGCCGAACAAAAGCCTGGCGGGCTGAACGAATACGGCATCGCCCGTTACAAGATGACCGATGATTTCGCCCGTAAGGAAGTCGAGTTTCTGCTCGAGATCGGCGGTATCGATATCCAGTACGGGAAGCGATTAGGCGACAACCTGGAACTGGCCGCCCTGCATCAGCAGTACGACAGCGTATTTCTCGGCCTGGGCCTGGGCACCAGCCGCGCCCTGGGGCTAACCGGCGATGAAGCACCGGGGCTGATGCCCGCCGTGGACTACATCAAGACCCTGCGCCAAACCGATGATCTGGGCAGCCTCGCGGTCGCCAAACGCTGCATCGTGATTGGCGCAGGCAATACCGCCATCGACATGGCGACCCAGATGGCTCGCCTGGGCGCCACCGAGGTGACGCTGGTCTACCGTCGCGGCGTCGAGGCGATGTCCGCCACCGACCACGAGCAGGAGATCGCCAAAGCCAACGGCGTGCGCATGATCACCTGGGCGCAGCCCGACGACATTCTGCTGGACAGCCAAGGCCGGGTGGTCGGCATGCGCTTTGCCAAGACCCGGGAACAAGCAGGGCAATTGACGGCGACCGGCGACACCTTCGAGATTGCCGCCGACGCCATCTTCAAGGCGATTGGTCAGGGCTTTGAAGGGGCAAGCCTTCGCGACGCCACCGCCGCCGAACTCGCCCGCGACGGCGAGCGTATCCAGGTGGATGACATGCTGCGCACCTCGCTGCCTAACGTTTATGCCGGTGGTGACTGTGTAAAACCCGGCCAGGACCTCACCGTTCAGGCCGTGCAGCACGGCAAGCTTGCCGCCCACGCCATTCATCAGGCGCTTGTCGCCAAGCAGGAGGCCGCATGAACACCCTCAATTTTACTCCCCCGGGCAAGCACGACAGCGGCGCCAGCGTGGTCAACGGCGTTGATCTATCGGTCAATTTCGCCGGCATCAAAGCCCCCAACCCGTTCTGGCTGGCGTCCGCCCCACCCACCGACAAGGCCTACAACGTAGTGCGCGCCTATCAGGCAGGCTGGGGCGGCGTGGTGTGGAAAACCCTTGGCGAAGAGCCGCCCGCGGTGAACGTTTCGTCGCGCTATTCGGCCCACTACGGCAAGAACGGCGAGGTAATCGGCTTTAACAACATCGAGCTGATTACCGACCGTTCGCTGGAAATCAATCTTAAAGAAATCACCCAGGTGAAGAAGGACTGGCCCGACCGCGCGCTGATCGTCTCCATCATGGTGCCCTGCAATGAAGAGGCCTGGGCCTATATTCTGCCACTAGTGGAAGCCACCGGCGCCGACGGCATCGAGCTCAATCTGGGCTGCCCCCACGGCATGCCGGAGCGCGGCATGGGCGCAGCGGTAGGCCAGAACCCGGACCTGATCGAGAAAGTCACCTACTGGTGCAAAAAGCACTACTCCAAGCCGGTGATCGTCAAGCTGACGCCCAATATCACCGATATTCGCGTGGGCGCCCAGGCGGCGCTACGCGGCGGTGCCGATGCGGTATCACTGATCAACACCATCAACTCGATCACCAGCATCGATCTGGACAATATGGTCGCCAAGCCCACGGTCGGCCACCAGAGCACCCACGGCGGCTACTGCGGCAGCGCCGTCAAACCCATCGCGATGAACATGGTGGCGGAAATCGCCCGCGACCCGGAAACACCAACGCTACCGATTTCCGGCATTGGCGGCATTTCCACCTGGCGGGATGCAGCAGAGTTTATTGCCCTGGGGGCGGGCAGCGTACAGGTGTGTACCGCGGCGATGCTCAACGGCTTTCGCATTGTGGAGGAGATGAAAGACGGGCTTTCCCGATGGATGGCGGAAAAAGGCTACGACTCGGTCGAGGCGTTCTCGCGCAAGGCGATTCCCCAGACCACCGACTGGAAACACCTGGATATCAACTTCAAGACCATCGCCAAGATCGACCAGGACCTGTGTATCGAGTGCGGCCGGTGCTATATCGCCTGCGAGGATACCTCCCACCAATCGATTGCCAAGCTGACCGAGCAGGACGGTTCGCGGCGCTATGAGGTGATCGAGGAAGAGTGCGTGGGCTGCAACCTGTGCCAGATCACCTGCCCGGTGGAGAACTGCATCACCATGGTCCCGCAGGAAACCGGCAAGCCTTTCCTGGCCTGGGATGATGACCCGCGCAACCCCTTCCGCGCGGCTTCTTGATTAACGCCCTATAAAACGCCACCGCCCCCACTCAGTGAGGGCGGTGGCGTTTTGCTGCGTCACCTCATCCATATGGGCCTCGGCCTGATTGAACGGCCCAATCCCCGAACGTCGATGAGCGTGAACCTCCTCGCTTGACTGACCAATTCAGTACGCCTTGATACATTAATGACGGTAACAGATACGATCACTGAATCATCGATTCTGCCAGAGACCTATGTGAGTTAGGGCTCAGGGGGCGAATAAATCGTTGGTTTACCGCCTTCGGGCACGTCATTGTACGGGGATAGAAGTCGCGCTTATACGCCGCTTCGAACGCCAACCATACTCGCCAGGGAGATTCCCATATGACAAAACCCAATGTATTGGTGCTAATGGCCGACCAGCTCAACGGCACACTCTTTAAGGATGGCCCCGCCGACTTTTTGCATGCGCCCAACCTCAAGAAACTGGCCAAGCGCTCGGTCAACTTCAACAATGCCTATACGCCAAGCTATCTGTGTGCACCGGGGCGGGCCGCCTTCATGTCGAGCCAGTTGCCGAGCCGCACTGGCGTATACGACAACGCGGCGGAGTTTCCCTCAAGCGTGCCGACCTGGGCGCACCATTTGCGCCGCGCCGGGTATTCCACCTGCTTGTCGGGGAAGATGCACTTCGTCGGCCCCGACCAGCTCCACGGCTTCGAGAAACGCCTGACCACCGATGTCTACCCGGCTGATTTCGGCTGGACACCTGACTACACCAGGCCGGGTGAGCGTATCGACTGGTGGTACCACAACCTGGGGTCGGTGACAGGGGCTGGCATTGCTGAAATTTCCAACCAGATGGAATACGACGACGAAGTCGCGTTCCACGCCGAGCAGAAGCTGTACGACCTGTCGCGCGGTCACGACGAGCGTCCCTGGGCGCTGTGCGTCAGCTTTACCCACCCGCACGATCCGTATGTGGCGCGTCGCCAATACTGGGATTTATATAATGACTGCGAGTATCTTGAGCCGCAGCAAGGGCCCGTCCCTTTCGATGACCTGGATCCGCATTCCCAGCGGATTTTCGAGGCCAACGATTACACCAAGTTCAATATCCAGCCCCAGGACGTGCGCAATGCTCGCCAGGGCTATTTCGCCAACATTTCCTATATCGATGACAAGATCGGCGGCGTTCTCGACGTGCTCGAGCGAACCCGTATGCTCGACAACACAATTATCGTGGTCTGCGCCGACCACGGCGATATGCTTGGCGAAAAGGGCCTGTGGTTCAAGATGAGCCCCTATGAAGGCTCGTCTCGGGTACCGCTGATGCTGTCTGCACCGGGGATCGAACCGCGCAATGTCGAGGACCCGGTATCAATCATCGATATCAACACCACCATCGCCGACCTGGTCGGCATCGATCTCTCCTCAATCGCGCCCTACACCGATGGCCAGTCGCTGCTGCCCTTGACCCGAGGCGAGAAGCGCGACGCGCCGGTATACATGGAATACGCCGCCGAGGCCAGCTACTCGCCCATCGTGACCATCCGGGAGGGCAAATGGAAGTTCAACTATTGCGAGATCGATCCACCGCAGCTATTCGACCTTGAGGCCGACCCGCTGGAGCAACACAACCTGGCAGCACATCCCGACTACGCCGAGATACTGGCCGACTATCAAGCCAAGGTGCACAAGCGCTGGGATTTGAAAGCCTTCGATGCCGACGTGCGCGCTTCCCAGGCGCAGCGCCTGATCGTCTACGAGGCCCTGCGCAATGGCCACTACTACCCGTGGGACTATCAGCCGCTTCAGGACGCTTCCGAGCGTTACATGCGTAACCACATGGATCTAAACGAAGTCGAAGAAGCCCAGCGCTATCCTCGTGGCGAGTAAGACCATGGCGAATTACCGCGTCTGAGCCGAATCGACAAGCAACGCCAACGCCCGTACCTGTCACAGGTGCGGGCGTTTTGCTTTCATGCGGGATGGTAAAAGCTCCCTTTGCCGGACGTCGCGTCCGGCAAAGGGGGCGTCGCATCAATTTCCGTTACGCATGCGACGCAGCTCGCCATTCAAAGCTCGGACAATGGAGTAGCACATCAGCAGCATCAAGATGGAAAAAGGGATGGCCGTCGCTGTCACGCCCGCCTGAAGCGCCGATAATCCGCCACCGATCAACAACACAATGGCAATCAGCCCCTCCACCGTCGCCCAGAACATGCGTTGAGGCCGCGGTGCTTCGATCTTGCCGCCGGCGGTGATGGTATCGATCACCAGAGAGCCGGAATCCGATGACGTCACGAAGAAGGTTAGTGCCAGGATGATCCCCAGCGTCGACATCAAGCCTGTCAGTGGTAGCTCATTGAGCATGCCGAACAGGGCCAGTTCGGGACGGTAGCTATCGATCACGTACTCCTTGACCAGACTGGCGGCGGGATTGGTATAAAGCTGATCCAGCGCGATGCTGCCGAATACCCCCATCCAGATAAAGATAAACAGACTCGGTACGACCAGCACGCACAGCAAGAATTCACGCACCGTACGCCCTTTGGACACACGCGCGACGAACATGCCGACAAAAGGCGCCCAACTGACCCACCACGCCCAGTAAAAGACCGACCAGGCTTGGCGATAGGCGTCATCTTCACGACCAAAGGGTGCCGAGAGCGGAATGAATTCCGTCACATAATGGCTGATTCCCGTCCACATTCCGCTGATCGCCATCAGGGTCGGGCCGGCGATCAGCACGAAGAGGAAGAACAACACGGACGCCCCCATATTGATCTCAGAGAGCCGCTTGACACCCCCTTCGAGGCCGCGCCACACCGATACCAGCGCCACCGCAGTGACCAGTGCAATGATGATGACCTGGGTCGTGGTATTGATGTCCATGCCGAAGACGAAATTCAGTCCCGCGTTGGCCTGCTGGGCGCCCAAGCCCAGTGCCGTGGCCAGGCCAAACAAGGTGGAAAACACCGCCAGGATATCGATCCCGTGCCCCCACCAGCCCCATACGCGATCCCCCAGGATAGGAAAAAAGATCGAGCGAATAGAGAACGGCAGTTGCTTGTTATAGCTGAAGATCGCCAGGGCAAGCGCCATCACCGCGTATACGGCCCAGCCGTGCAGCCCCCAGTGTAGAAACGTTCCCGCCAGCCCCATGGCCGAGGCTTCGTCAACCGCGGCCATATTCAGCGAGCCGTCGGCGCCGAAGGGCGAAGGGGTGCCTAAGGGCGACGACACATTCGCATGATAAACCGGTTCCAGCACGCTGAAGAACAGCAAGGCGATCCCGATACCCGCAGTAAACAACAGTGCGAACCAAGACAAGTAGCTGTGTTCCGGCCGGGCATCTGGCCCACCCAGTCTCACCTTGCCATGGGGAAGCACGATCAGCGCGAGGCAGAATACAACGAAGAAATCCACCAGGATCATGAAGTACCAGTCCAGCGTGCGCGTCGAGAAGTTGACGATGGATTGGAAAAGCTCCCCTGCCCTCGCCGGGAACATCAGGGTCAGCACGATGAAAATCAACGAGGCGAGGGCGGATAGGACAAAGACGCGGTTATGAATGTCAAAGCCGATGGGCCCCACACTACCCTTGATGTTGTCCTGCCCGACAACATAATCCGTCTGCATGTCGCTATCGTCGTACGTCGACGAGGCCCGTTTATTTAAGAAGCCCATACGGTATATCTCCTTATTGTAGTGATCGAGTTGTCGTTATTCTCGCTTTGCCATTGAAGGCCGGCTGCCCACGCGGCATGGCCTTGTGCTCAAAGCGTTGTTATGTGGAAAACGTGGTGCAGAAACGCTCTGACGATGCCTCTCACAAGGTAATGGCCACGAATGGCCCGCTCTGTTGCGCGTCATCGACCAGCCCCACGCGTTGCAGGCGGGCAACGACATTGGGCTTGATCCAGGCCAGATGCAGCTTGCCGCCCCGGGCGTGGCAGAGGCGCGCCTGGCGCTGTAGTAAATGGATGCCGTTGAGGTCGATGAAATTGATTCCCGCCCCCAGGATGACAAGATCGGGCTTTTCGCAACGCTCAAGCCTGCGTGCTATCGAGTCGCAAGCACCGAAAAACAGGGAGCCGTCGATCCGGACAACATCGCAGTACTGCGCTTCCACGACTTGCTGGATGGTCAATGGCACCTGGGACAGGTCACTCTTCACCACCGGTGGCCGAGTGGTGCGGCGCAAATAGAGTATCAACGAGGCCAGCACGCCCAGGTAGATCGCGAACTCCAGCGCCACGATCAGCGTGCTTAAAAAGGTAATCAGCAATACCGTGGCTTCCGAGCGGCTTAGCGTCAGTGACTCGCGGATACTTTTCCAGTCGACCAGCTTGAAGGCGATCAATAGCAGTTGCCCCGCAATGGCCGGCATCGGCATGTATTTCAGTAATGGCGAGGCCACCAGCAGAATAGGCACCAGAAACAGCGCCGAGAACAGGGCGGCCAGGGGTGAACAGGCGCCTGCGCTGGCGTTGAGCCCAGAACGCGTCAGTGATCCTGAAGAGATAAAACCGGAGAAGAAAGCCCCGCCCAGGTTAGATAGCCCCTGGCCGATGAACTCCTGATTATTGTCGAGCCGTTGACCCGTTCGCGATGCGATGGCCCGGGCGATGGCAATCGACTGCACCAGCCCAAGCAGGCCCAACGCGATGGCGCCTGGCGTCAGCAAGCGTATGTTTTCCAGGGAGAGATCGGGGGTTGATAGTGGAGGCAGCCCGGCCTGAACGGACGTGACGCGCTGGACGATGTCACGGCTAGGGTCCAGCCAGGCCGCCAGCAGTGTGGCCAACACAATCGCCACTATCATGCCCGGCCAGCGCGGCAGCCAGCGCTGAAACGCCAGACAGGTAATAATGGTGAACCCGGTAATGAACAGTGCCGTGGGCTCTATCGCCTCGAAGCGGGCAATCAACTGAGGCCAGATAGCAAGAAAGTTGCCGCTTTCGATCTGCGCCAGCCCCAGCGCATGGGGTAACTGGCTGGCGGCAATGATCAGCGCGGCCCCTGCCGTAAATCCGGTGATGACGGAATGCGACACCAACTCGACCAGCGCCCCCAAACGCGCCAGGCCTAACAGCAACTGAAAGAGACCCGCCAGGAACGTCAGTGTCATCGCCAGCGTAATGAACTCGCTGGAGCCTGCGTCGGCAAAAGGCTGCAGGGTGGAAAAGAGCGCGATCGACAGGGCAGCCACCGGCCCGCTGACCATCTGCCGGGACGAACCAAACAGCGCCGCCAGTATGACGGGCACAATGGCCGCATAAAGGCCGTACTCCGGGGGAAGACCGGCCAGTAGCGCATAGGCAACGCCTTGGGGCAGCACCAATACTGCGCCGGTCAATCCCGCGATGGCATCGATGCGCAGTGAACGAGGCGTTTGCTGTGGCAGCCATTGGAGAAACGGCAAACCGCGCCAGCGGACTGTTGGCTGGTTAATACGCGGTGGCGTCGTCATACAGACGCCTCCGGATATTCCATCGCTTTGCTCCCGGATAGAGGAAGACCTTTTTCACCCGGGAAGCCTTTTGGTCAGTTCGATAACGTCGGGAATCGTCCGCTGTCTTGGGTAGCGCGCCAGGGAACTGACCAATCCCTGAATAGGATGCTGTCATGGAGAAACCTCTCTGGCGGAATTGCCAACGTTGAAACGGTTCATCGGGTCGACGTAAGTCTCTGTACGATGACGTGCTTGTCGCGAACAGACCAACGATTTATTCGGCGCCTGAGGCCAAGCACACATTGGTCTCGGGAACCTTCCAACACTGCGTTCTTCAGGGCGTATAGGGTTATTTTGGGTGGGTATAAAAAAAATGCATGCGACGGCATAAGAGAAAGGCGCTACTCGCTTGGTTGCTCAATCGCTATGTTCCCCGTCATAGCAAGCGAGCTGATCACCACCATCGAGGAAGACCGACATGTCCAACCGCCGTGCACTTATCGTTCATGAACAGCCCCCATCCATTGTTATTGACGAAGGAGAACACCCACAGGAAATCAGTCCACTATGGCTCCGTGAGCGAACACGGGCGCCGGATCAGCTAGAGTCAATGACACAGCAACGCCTCTTCGACTCTCATGCCATCGATACGGCGCTGACACTCGAGAGTGCGGTCCTGGTCGACGAGCATCATGTTGCCTTGGCGTTTAGTGATGGCCACTGCGAGACCTATGATCTTCGCGTACTCGCCGATGAGCTGGACGACAATAGCCACTTCCCTTGCGCCGAGCCTTGGGACGCGAGCCTCAATCAAGAACGGCTGCGCTTTGACTGGCCCCGCACGCTAGACGATCCAGCCTACTTCCAGGCCTCGCTGGACGCCTACTTGCGATACGGCTACATCATCCTGCATGGCGTACCGACAGACCCGGAGCAAATCCTCCAGGTCGGCAGCCACTTCGGCTACGTCAAGGAAACCAATTTTGGCCGTTATTTCGAGGTCTACTCCCGACCAACCGGCAACGACCTGGCTTACCGTAGCGTCGCGCTAGGGCCGCATACCGATAATCCCTACCGCAGCCCGGTGCCGGGTATTCAACTGCTGCACTGTCTGGTCAACGAAACCACGGGAGGGCTTTCTACGCTCGCCGACAGTCTGAAGGTGCTCGAGCAATTGCGCGCGGAAAACTCCGAGGGGTACGCGTTGCTCAAGCGTACCCCGGTGCGCTTTCGCTTCATTGATGCCGGTACCGAACTGGTCACCCATCGCACCATGATCCAGACTGACGACGACGGCCATCCCACTGGCGTTCATTACAGTCCTCGCCTGGATGCCCTACCGCTCCTCTCCGACGCCCAGACACGGCTATTTCATCGGGCGCGTCAACGCCTCGGCGAGCTGTTGACGGATCCCGCTTACGAAGAGCGTTTTCCCCTCCGCGCTGGCGATTTGGTGATGTTCGACAACAGCAGAGTTCTGCACGGGCGAACGAGCTACAACACCGACGAAGGACATCGCCATGTACAGGGGTGCTACCTCGACACCGATGGCCCGCGCGAACGCTTCGCAAGTCTGATGAAACAGCAAGGTTTAATGGGAAAGGTGGCTTAACATGGAACACGTCAAGTTTCGCCAAATGAAAGACGGCACTCGCGAGGAGTACCTCTTCCTCGAACAACTGGAAGACGAATTCAACCAAGGCTTGGTCGACCGCATCCTGCAGGCATTGCGTAATCTCGAGCTCGGTTTGAGTGGCTATCAGGTGACACGCCTGGAGCATTCGCTCCAGACGGCCGCCCGTGCCGAGGCAGACGGCGCCGACAAGGATATGATCATTGGCGCCCTGCTACACGATCTTGGAGACGAACTCGCGCCCTATAATCACTCGCAGTTGGCCGCGTCGATCATCCGCCCCTACGTCCGCGCCGAGGTCACCTGGATCGTGCACCACCATGGCCTCTTCCAGAAAGTCTACTATGCCCACCACTTCGGCGAAGACCCCAACGAGCGTGACCGCTACCGGGATCATCCCTGGTACCAGAGCTGCGTGGACTTCTGCGAGCGCTACGATCAGGCCGCCTTCGACCCCGACTACCCCACGCCTTCGCTTGAGCACTTCGAACCCATGTTGCGCAGCGTGTTTTCACGGTCTCCCTTCGATCCAGCCGTTATTGGGGAAGAGCATCCGTTGGCGTAGTGATAACGTTCATCTCTTCTCCTGACCAAACAGGAGCACGACATAGCCGGTCGGGCAGACCGGCTAACCGACGGCATCGATGAGCCAATCGCTGACCGGCGCAATGACGGCACTGCGGTGATGCTTGACGCTGAGCCAGTAACCGTAATCCTCACGGGTCACACACGGGGAGAGCGCCACCAGCTGACCGCTTGCCAGATACTCCTTGACGAGAGGTGACCAACCCAGCGCCACGCCCTGATGCGCGAGAGCCGCATTCAGCAACAGGGCATAATTATGGTAGGCAAAGACCTCGTCTCTTGGCGTCGGCAGGCCCATCCCCGCATGCTGACACCACTGTGCCCAATCGAGCCAGCGGGGATCTTTGATATCCTGGTGCAATAGCGCTAGACGGGAAAGCTGCGCTGTCGTCAGCGTGCCCTTCAACCCCTGCGAATGCGCGTAGTCAGGGCTGCATACGGGGAACACCGCTTCTTTGGCCAGCAACACCCCCTCTTCCTGGGGTATATAAGGGCCAAAACGGATCGCTATATCCGCCGCTTGCAGTTCAGGGTCGTCAGCACGATCAACCGTCACCAGCTTGAAGGTTAACGTCGGGAACGCCCGTTTGAGCGCTGGCAACAACGGTAACAAACACAGGTGGGTAAACCCCGCACCGGCCGCGATGGAAACACAGGGCGCGGGCCGCTCCCCCTGGTGGATGACGCTTTCGCAGGCTTCGCGAATCGTCTTGAGGCTGGGAGCCATCTCCCGATAGAAACGCTCTCCCAGAGGCGTCAGCACCAGTCGGCCACCTTGTCGATCAAACAGGGGCACTCCAAGCGTCTCTTCTAACGCGCGAATCCGCTGCGAGATCGTCGGCTGGGTCGCGCGCTCCTCGTCAGCCGCCGCCGTCATCGAACCCAGACGCGCCGTAGCCTCGAAGGCAATTAGCGACTTCATTGAAGGGGGTGGGTAGCACACCAGCGAGGCCTCCGCGTTTTAAGCTTCAATCATAGGCCCAGCGTTTAGCATTGATGGGCCCTGTGCAAGGCACTTTAACAGACGGCAGGCGCATGGCCTCGACTTTGCGTCCGATGGCTTCCGCTGATTAACACCCGATGAAACGCCACCGCCCCCACTAAGTGAGGGCGGTGCGTTTTGTAAGCGCTGACTCGTTAAACAGCGCCAGGCGCCTTGAACCAAGAGCTCACCAATCAGCCTACGGGCTTGAACCTTAAAACTCCTCCCACTCCTGGTCCACACTTGCCGCTGCTTTCGCCTTTTTTCCACCTTGGGTGGCGGGCCGCACAAGCGCCCGCTGCGAATGGGGTGAGGTCAGTGGGGCATGCTGGGTGCGGGTCTCATCTTCCGCTAAACGGAATGCCGAAACGACGCTTTCCAGCTTGGCCGCCTGCTCCTCCAGCGAGCTTGCCGCCGATGAGGCCTCCTGGACCAGCGCGGCGTTCTGCTGCGTCACCTCATCCATCTGGGCCACTGCCTGATTGACCTGCTCAATACCCGAACTCTGTTCCTGGGAGGCCGAGGAAATTTCATCCATGATATCGGTCACGCGGCGCACCGACGACACCACCTCGCGCATGGTTTCCCCGGCGCTTTCGACTAATACCGAACCTTCTTTCACCTGGGTTGATGACGCCTCGATCAATGCCTTGATTTCCTTGGCAGCGTCAGCACTGCGGCTGGCCAGGTTACGTACTTCGCTTGCCACGACCGCAAAACCACGGCCCTGCTCACCCGCGCGTGCTGCCTCCACCGACGCATTGAGCGCCAGAATATTGGTCTGGAAGGCGATAGAGTCGATAACACTGATAATATCCGTGACTTTCTTGGAGCTGTCTGAGATGCCGTGCATGGTGGTGATGACTCGCTCTACCACCTCGCCGCCACTGCTTGCCGTGGTGGACGCATCTTGCGCTAACTGGGTCGCATGACGAGCGTTATCGGCATTCTGTTTCACCGTTGTGGTTAACTGCTCCATACTCGCGGCGGTCTCTTGCAGCGATGCCGCCTGCTGCTCGGTACGCGAGGATAAATCGGCGTTGCCGCTGGCAATTTCCCGCGCGCCAATATGAATAGAGCCGCTGCTATTGCGCACCTCGGTGACTGTTTTAACCAGGTTGCTCTGCATATGCTGCATGGCACTAAACAGCTTGCCGATCTCGTTGCGGCCACGGTCATTGACTTGCCCCGAGAGGTCATTTTGAGCAATACGCTGAAAGTGCGCCACCGCCTCTTTTAGCGGTTTTACAATTGAGCCCACCATGGCGATGCGCACAAATAGAACCATTAAGGCTGCAAATATCAATACGGCGATATAGATATAGCCAATCAGCTGCATATCACTTTCATAATCACCAACCATTAGGCCATTTTGGTCCGCCATGTAATCGTTATAGGCAGAGCTCGCCCCCATAAACTGCTGATTTAGATCATTGGCAGCCTCTCTTGCGCTACGAAACGCCCCCTCATCGCCTTCTTCCAAGGCCACTTCCTGGGGCCTCACTCCCTGTTCTATCAAACTCTGGAAACTGGTCACCAACGTTTCCACAAGAGGCGTCTGAATAGCAATTTCCTCAAATTGCGAAAAGTAGTCCTGAGCTTCCTGCCGCATTTCCTGTGCTTCAGTCAGGTAATCACGCGCTGCGCGAGTGTCCCCCTCATAAGATGCGACATAACTATTAACGTAAAAAAGTTGAGCGTTCGCAATAGCTAGCTGACCTCGGTTGACCGAGCGCATTTGGTCTGCCGCACGGTCAACTTCTCTAAGCGACGAGCTACCCTCTTCGCCTGTTCGGTAACCGAGAAACGCAATAATAATGATTAACAGTGAAAAAATGACCAACACAAGCGTTAAGCTCATTTTAATTGAGATATTACTGAGTATTCGGTTCATGGTGAGGAATTCATCCAAATCTTAAATTAATTTATGGATTTATTTAATCTAGCTAGAGAACTACTAGCGATTCTAGATCAAATTAAATCGACCGTTTGGTTTGTTAACCAAAACTTCTATCGGCCCAAGAATCATAGACTTTAGTTTAATTTAGAAAAATATTTTTAAGCTTTGGCGAGCATTACTCTCCGCGGCTAGAGTCAGCCAAGCCGCGGTGAGTAATGGAGAGGAAAAAAGAAGTGGAGTCGGGATTATTTATCCGGGTGTATACGAATCTTGTAGAGCACGCAGTAGACCACCGGCAGCACCACCAGGGTTAACAGCGTAGCGACACCCAGCCCCCCGATCAGTGCGACCGCCATGCTCGCGAAGAAGGCATCGCTGATCAGCGGGATCATGCCCAGCATGGTGGTCAAGGCGGCCATGGCGACCGGGCGAACGCGGCTGACGGCCGCTCGCACCACCGCGTGGTAGCGGTCCTGGTGTAGCGGCAGCTGTACATTGATTTCCTCCACCAGTACGATGGCATTCTTGATCACCATGCCGATCAAGCTCAGCGTCCCTAGCAGTGCCATGAACGAGAACGGCAAGCCGGTCAGCAGCAGCGCGCCCACCACGCCGATGATAGTCAGCGGCACCAGCGACCAGATGGCCAGCGGCTGGCGGAAGTTGTTGAACAGCACCACGGTGATGATAAACATCATCACCAGCCCCAACGGCAGTGAGGAGAACAGCCCGCTCTGGGCTTCGCCTGCGGTTTCATACTCGCCGCCCCACTCCAGTCGGTAGCCTGGCGGCAGCTCCAGATCCTCCACCTCGGGACGAACCTCGGCCAGTACGCTGGCGGCGGTCACGCCGCTCAACGGGTCCGGCTCGCCATACACCGCCAGCATGCGTTCGCGGTTGCGACGCTTGATCAGCGGGTCTGCCACCTTAGTGGTGATATCGCTGATCACCTGGTCGGCAGTGATATAACGCCCTTGCTCTGCGCTCCATACGTTAAGTGAGCCAAGGTTATCCACGTCGTGACGCTGGCTGGGGATCGCCCGCGCCACCATGGATATCAGGTCGCTGCCGTCGCGGTAAATGCCCACTCGGCTACCGCTGGTACTCAAGGCAAGCGTATCCGCCAGGTCTTCACGGGTAACGCCGAGACGCCGGGCAGTATCTTCCATGAACACCGGCTCTATCGCCTGGACGCGGTTGCGCCAGCTAGTGCGTACGCTGGTCATATGCGGTGTATCGCGGAACATCGCTTCAACCTGGTCGCCCAACTGGCGCAGCACCTCCGGATCACTGCCGTAAAGGCGTGCCTCCAGCTTGGCTTTCGGTGCAGGGCCAACCTCCAGGGGGGCAATTTTATAGTCGATATCGCTATGGTTTTGCTCAAGCACTTTCTCAACGTCGGCCATGCGATCGTGCTGGGTGGCTTTGTCATCGGTTTCGACGATCAGCTGGGCATAGCTGGCGTAACGGTCTTCCGGCGAGTAGGTGAGGGTAAAGCGCTGCGCGCCACCGCCCACCGTGGTGGTCAGATGACGAATGCCGTCCATCTTCATCACGCTGTCTTCCAGCTCGCTGACGCGCCGCTGGGTCTCGAGGATATCGGTGCCTTCCGGCGTGCGGTAATCGACAAAGAAGATTGGCGTATTGGACGCCGGAAAGAAGGCGTTTTTCACCGAACCAAAGCCCACCACTGCGCCTGCCAATATCATCACCACCAACAACAGGGTGACCCAGCGGAACCGAATGCCGACGATAATCACCCGGCTGAAAACGCGGTACACAATCCCTTTGTAAGGATCCTCCTGACCATCGCCGGGCGCCACATTGCGGAAGAATAGCTTGAAGTAGAAGGGTGTCAGCGTCAGCGCGGTAATCCAGCTGAGTAGCAGCGAGTAAAGCAGCACGAAAAACAGCGAGCCGATGAACTCACCGGTGGTGTCCGGCGACAGGCCAATGGGCGCAAAGGCGGCAATGGCGATGAGCGTGGCGGCCAGCAACGGCCAGGCGTTCTGGCGAATCACCTGGTGGGCCGATTCGCGGATCGTATTACCGCGTTTCAAGCCCACCAGCATGCCCTCGGTGACCACGATGGCATTGTCCACCAGCATGCCCAGGGCAATAATCAGCGCGCCCAGCGAGATCTTTTCCAGCTGTAACCCATGGAAGCGCATCAGCATGAAGGTGCCGATGATGGTGATCAGCAGAATGAACCCCATCAACAGACCGCTGCGCCAGCCCATGAACAGCATCAGCACCACGATGACAATGGCCACCGCCTGGATCAGGCTGACTAAAAAGCCTGATACCGCTTCGTCGACCACCTGGGGTTGGTCATAAACCACATTGAGTTCCATTCCCAGCGGCGTGCGGGCCTGAAGTTCGTCCAGGCGCTGCTGTAACCGCTCGCCCACCTCGACCACGTTCACGCCGCTTTCAAAGGAAACGCCCAACGATATTGCCGGCCGCCCCATATCGCGGTAAAGCTGCTGGGGCTGCTCCGCCAATTCCCGCGATATGTCAGCGATATCGCTGAGCCGTACCAGCTCGCCATCGCCCTCGCTGACGATAAGCCCGCGCAGGTCATCAATATTCGCTGCACTACCCGTGGGCGTAATGCGGAAACGGCGGCCGTCCTGTTTGAGATGCCCCGAGTCGGCCACCGCATTCTGGGTGTCGAGCAGCTGTTGCAGGCGGGTTAACGGAATATTGAGCGCGCGTAGTTTCTCACGGTCGACCTCGATAAAAATGCGCTCTTCGTGCTCGCCGCCGAGCGATACCTTTTCGACCCCGTCGACAAGCGCCAGCTCACGCTTTAGGAAATCCGCATGATCGGCAAGGTCGGGCATGCTATAGCCTTCGCCGGTCAGGTTGACCATGAAGCCAAATACATCGCCGAAATCGTCATTCACGCGGGACTGGCTGGCCCCCGGCGGTAGCGCGGCCTGGACGTCCTGAACTTTACGGCGCAGCGAATCCCAAAGCTGCTCAAGCTCTTCGTTCTGTACCGTGCTTTCAAGCTCGACGGTAATCTGCGAGAGGCCATCGGAGCTCACTGAGCTTACGCGTTTGATCGACGACATCCCCTGGATTGATTCTTCCAGGGTCGAGGTGACTTCCTGCTCCACTTCTTCAGGAGTCGCGCCGGGGTATTGGGTGGTGATCAACGCGTTGCGGATGGTGAACTCGGGGAACTCGAGCTGCCCCATGCCCAAAAACGCCAGCGCACCACCCGCGAGCAGCACCACGGTCATTAAGTAGCTGGCGGCCCGGTGGCGTAAGAAATAATCGACCATGTTACAGCCCCCGCTCTTTTTCCCACGGGGTCACCTGGGTATCTGCGCTCAAGCGATGTGCACCGGCGGCTACAATACGGTCACCCGCGGACAAGTCACCGCTGACTTCAAGTCCTTTGGAGGTCAGGCGACCGACCTCAACAGGCACCGGCTCAACGCCGTGTGGCTCTTTAAAGCGCCAAACCTGGGCCTGCTTCGGGTTATCGCCTGCATAAGTCACTGCTTCAGCGGGCAAATGCCACAAAGGCGTTGTTGGATCAGACTGCAGGTCGCTTAAATCAAGGCGCACGCTGGCGCTCATGCCGTCCAATAGCGTGATGTCATCCGGCTGGGGCAGCGTCAGGGTAACTTCATAAGCCAGGCTCTGCGCACTGGCCTGGGTCGTGTAGGACGCCAACTGAGCGAGGTAGGGCTTGTCGCTGTTACCAAAGCTGACTTCATACGCTAACGCATCGCCAAAGGGCGTGCCGTTGCTGCGTGGCATGCGCTGGACAATCTGCTCAGGCAGGTGGAAGACCACGTCCAACTGACCAGGCTGCTGGATGACGGCGACCGTTTCCTGCACCTGAACAATCTGCCGGTTATCCACCGGCACCTGAGCAATCACACCATCGTAAGGCGCTCGCAGCTGGGTATGCTCGACCTGCTCTTCCGCCTGTTCAAAGGTGGCGCGGGCAGCCCGCCATTCGCTCTCCGCCTCATCAAACCGCGACTGGCTGACCGCGCCACGCTCCAGGGTATAGCGCATACGCTCCAGGTTGGCCTTGGCAAGCTCCAGGCGTGAGCGGGCGCTATCCAGCTCGCTTTGTGCATTGCGGTTATCAATACGCGCAATAACTTCCCCTTCCGACACCTTTTGACCGGGGCTGACGTTGAGCTCAAGCAGTTCCCCTGCCATGCGAAACGACAGATTGCTGCGCGTGGTAGCTTCAACGCGTGCCGGAAACTGCCTTAACGCCCCGGCATTCGCCGCTTCCAGTGTTACCAATTTCACTGGCCTGGGCGCCTCTTTTGACTGCGCCTCAGGCTGATCACACCCCATTAGCACGAGCAAGACCAGTGCAACCGGCAGCAAGCGAAGAAAAGTAACGGGCACGATAAGCTCCTTGATGACGATCAAACGCCGCATTCTCAATGAACAGACAGTGGTATACACTTCACTGACATTCATGAATGTCAGTGAAGTGTATACTAATCACTCGCTGGCGACTTTGCCAGCGATCAATGCCAAAATAAGCCATTTTCAGGGTAAGGAACCGCCATGTCTCGCCGTAAGGCCGACGCCGAACGCACCCGGGAAACTATCCTGGACGCGGCAGAAACCACTTTTCTCGCCCAGGGGGTTGCTCGCACCACCCTAGCGCATATCGCCCAGGCGGCGGGGGTTACCCGTGGGGCGATCTATTGGCACTTTGAGGATAAGGCCGCCGTGTTTGATGCGCTACTCGAACGCGTGCGCATACCGCTGGATGAAATCGTCGACGACGCCGTGCAACAGCTTGGCACGACACCGGTAGAGTGTTTGCGCAACATCGCTCAGCGCTCGCTGGCGGGTATCTGCCATGACTTGCCGCTGCAAAGGGCTGCCACCATCGTGCTGCACCGCTGCGAAAAACTTGAAGACGACCACCCGCGTATCAGCATGATCACGCGGCTTTCCGAGCATGCAGAAGCCAAGGTTGAGCAACTGTTCGAACAGGTCCAGCAGCAGGGCCAACTACGTGCCGATTTGACGCCCGTAAGCGCTCGCCGACAGTTTCACGGGTTCTTGATTGGCACCTGCTTTGATTGGCTGCAAGACACCCATCAATATTCATTGGATGCCGACCGTGCCAGCATCGTCGAAACATTGATGCGCGGACTCCTGCTGGAGAAATCGCACTAAATTTAACCGCCTTGGCATACGGTTTGCTTCCTACACTGGATGAATGTTCTTTCTCCTGGAGCTTGCCATGCATCATTCAGACTACCCCCTCAGCGAAGTCCCCCTCAACGCCCGCAAGGGCCTGCTGTCCACCTCAGCAGTACTGCTCGGCTTTACCTTCTTTACCGCCACCATGTGGGCAGGGGGCACCCTGGGTCAGGCCTTCTCGATCGGCCAACTGCTGTGGATCATTCTGGTGGGTAATCTTTTACTGGGTGCCTACGCAGCAACCCTTGCCTATATCGCCTGTAAAAGCGGGCTCAACTCGGTGCTGATGGGACGCTTCTGCTTCGGTGAAAAAGGCAGCAAGCTGTCTGATTTCATCCTCGGTTTTACCCAGATTGGCTGGTACGCCTGGGGCACGGCAACGATCGCCGTGGTATTGGTACGCACCACCGGGATGCCTGAATGGCTGGAAATCCCCTTAATGGTGCTGTTTGGCTTTGGTTTCTGCATCACCGCCATGATCGGCTACAAGGGGATGGACTGGCTTTCACGCTTTGCCGTGCCCGCCATGATGCTGTTCATACTGATCAGTCTGTTCACCGGGCTAGTGGATGCACGCGGCTTTGCCGGGTTAAGCCAGAAAACGCCTACGGAAAGCATGGGCGTGGCCGCGGCGATTACCGTCATCATCGGCACCTTTATCAGCGGCGGCACCCAGGCGACCAACTGGAGTCGCTTCGCGAAGTCACCGAAAATCGCCGTGATCGCCACGATGGCCGCTTTCTTTGTGGGGAACGGCTTGATGGTGCTCACCGGTGCCCTGGGTACCATGATCTACCAACAGGCGGATATCGTGGATGTATTGATCGCCCAGGGCTTTGTCACCATCGCCGTGCTGATGCTGTTCCTGAATATCTGGACGACCCAGGACAACACCATCTATAACTTCGCCGTGGCGGGCTGCAATTTGCTGCGTACCGAAAAACGCCGTCTTGTCACCGTAGGCGGTGCGGCGATTGGTACCGTGCTGGCGGTCGGTGGCATGTATAACCTGCTAATTCCCTTTCTGGTGCTGCTGGGTACTTTTATACCCCCCATGGGCGGCGTGATCATGGCGGACTTCTGGCTCAAACATAAAGGTCGCTACCCCGCGCTTGAAAGCGCTCAGCTACACGACTTCAACCGGCGTGGTTTAGCCGCCTATGCACTGGGCGCCGGCGCCGCCTACTTCTCACCGTTACTGCCGCCGTTGGTGGGCGTCCTGGTCGCGGCGGGAAGCTATGCTGTGCTGTTGCGCGTCAATCACGCTACGCTGGGAGATAGCCTTCCCTCCACTGCCAAATAATAAGTGAGTCGTTTTTTATATGAGCATGCAGATTATCAACGCCCGGCTACGCCAGCGCCCCGAGCTTTATCGTATCGAGGTCGAGAACGGTCGCTTCACCGCGATTACGGCTCAGGACGCGCCGCAAACGGCAGGCGAAGGACCCACGCCCGAACAGATTGATGCAGGCGGTAAACTGCTTTGTGCGCCGTTTATCGAGCCCCATATTCACCTGGATGCTGCCCTGACGGCGGGCGACCCCAGCTGGAACCAGAGCGGCACCCTGTTTGAAGGCATCGAGCGCTGGGGCGAGCGTAAGCCGATGCTCACCGAAGCCGATATTCGCGAGCGGGCGCTGAAAACGCTGAACCTGCTGATCAGTAACGGCGTGCAATTTGTACGCACCCATGCCGATACCAGCGACCCCAGCCTGATTGGCATCAAGACGCTATGCGCCCTACGCGACGAGCTGAAAGACAAGATCGATATCCAGGTAGTGGCCTTTCCGCAGGACGGCCTGCTCTCCTACCCGGACGGCGACAGGCTGCTGGAAGAAGCGCTGGAAATCGGCGCCGATGTGGTCGGCGGTATTCCCCACTTTGAATACACCCGCGAACTGGGCGTGGCCTCCATGCAGCGGGTGATTGAGCTGGCGATCAAATACGATCGCCTGGTGGACGTCCACTGCGACGAGATCGACGACCCCAACTCGCGGTTTCTCGAAGTGCTGGCCCATGAAGCGCTGACGCATGACCTCGGCAGCCGCGTTACCGCCAGCCACACCACCGCGATGCATTCCTACAATAACGCCTACTGCTCCAAGCTGTTTCTGCTGCTCAAGCGTTCAGGAATCAATTTTGTCTCCTGCCCCACCGAAAGCATTCACTTGCAGGGACGTTTTGACAGCTACCCCAAACGCCGCGGCGTGACCCGGGTGAAGGAGCTCAACGAAGCGGGTATCAACGTGTGCCTGGCCCAAGACTCCATCGTCGACCCCTGGTACTCGCTGGGCAACGGCAAGCTATTGCGCACGCTGGATTTTGGTCTGCATATTTGCCACATGATGGGCTATCAGGACTTCAGCCAGTCGCTTTCGCTGATTACCGACAACAGCGCGCGCACCCTCGATATCGAAGAGCGTTACGGCATTGAGGTCGGTAAACCCGCCAGCTTCAACCTGCTGGATGGCGAGGACGATTACAGCGTATTGCGCACCCAGGGCGAGGTGCTGCTCTCGGTACGTCACGGCGAGATCATCATGCAGCGCGAGCCGGCCAGAATCACCACGCCACCGTGGCTTGGCTGACACAACCCAAGCGCGTTAGGTTAAGCATTCAGCCAACACAGGGATTTCACGATGAGCGTCGAGACCGTTCGCCAGTTTTTTGCCGAGCATGCACCGGATATCACCATCGAAGAGCTTGAAACCAGCACGGCCACGGTGCAGTTGGCCGCCGAGGCCCACGGCGTAGCACCCGGGCAGATCGCCAAAACCCTGGCGTTCAAGGTCGGCGAAACACCGTTGCTGATCGTGGCCAGCGGCAACGCACGTATCGATAACCGCAAGATTCGTGACACCTTCGGCGGCAAGGCCAAAATGCTCGACGCCGAGACGGTGATGGAACTCACCAGCCACCCGGTCGGCGGCGTTTGTCCGTTCGGCCTCGCCACTGACCTGCCGGTGTACTGCGATGAATCCCTCCACGTCTATGACGAAGTGCTACCCGCGGCGGGGTCGTCCAACAGCGCCGTGCGCCTGAGCCCCACACGCTTGGCCGAGCTGGTCAACGCCGAGTGGGTGGATGTGTGCAAGTTGCCGGAGAGTGTTGGTTAAACGTCCCTCTCAATGGCAGCACTTACTTAATATCCAGTAAATAACCATAAAATGTGGTATTGCGCTGCCAACCCAGTGACTCGTAAAGGTGCTGGGCGCGCTCGTTCTCTACCTGGGTCATTAATATCAAACGTGCGACGCCGTGATCGCGGGCAAGCTGGGTGGCGGCTTCCATTAACGCCCTGCCCGTGCCTTTATCGCGACATTCAGGCAACACGAAGAGATCATTCAGCGTCCAGCGCGCATTCAAGCCCACCGTGGAAACGCCTGGGTATAGCTGCACAAAACCGGTGAGCGCACCTTCGCTGTTTTCGCTCACCAAAATAAAAGTGTCTCCAAGCCCCATGCGCTGGCGCAGAAAATCATGCGCCGCCTGAAGATCACTCGGCTGCTGATAAAACTGACGATAGCCATCGAGCAACTCGGTAAGCGTATCGATATCACGAATGGTCGCTAAGCGAATGGCCTGCATAAAAGTTACTCCTGAAGCGCGTCACGCCTAAGCCCTGCGCTGAACGCATTATCAATGGATAGCATACCGACATATTCTCGGGCAGCCTTCTTGTAGTAGTGTATCTTTCTTTACAGGCTTATTTATAAATCCAATTTAACGGGAACAACACCTTCCCAACGGGGTTAATGTGGCTCAATTACTCTCTTCGCACGCAGAATCCCGCGCATCGATATGCAAGGCATGGAGCGTCCATGTATTTACCGCCAGCGGCGTGCTGCTCGGCACCATGGCGCTGCTTGCCCTGGTCGACAATAACCCCGTCGCCTGCCTGCTCTGGCTGGGTGCCGCGATGATGATTGATGCAATCGACGGCACACTGGCGCGCAAATATGAAGTGCAGACCATCCTGCCTCATTTTGATGGCTCGACACTCGACATGGTGATCGACTACCTGACCTGGGCTTTTATACCCGCCCTTTTCATCTATTACTTCATTGAATTGCCACCCTATTTAGGGTTGGCGTCAGTGTTCATCATTCTGCTGTCATCAATGTTCTGTTTCTGCAATGTCGACATGAAAAGTCAGGATAATTACTTCGTTGGCTTTCCTGCCGCCTGGAACATCGCCGCCGCCTATTTTTATATCCTCGACTTCCCGCCTTTCTTAACGTTTGCCTCTATTGTTTTCCTGGCCATCCTCACCGTGACCCGGATGAAGTTTCTCCACCCCTTTCGGGTGCGATTGTTCATGCCGCTCAATATCGCTGTCACGCTGGCATGGTGCGCATGCACCACATCACTGGTGCTCTCAAGCCCAGAGCACGCCGCCTGGGCACTATGGGGATGGGGCATCGCTTCCGTCTACTTCGTCGCCATCTGCCTATGGCGCACTGCCAAAGAATGGTTCGACTGATAGGTGAGTCGCTAATGACCAGCAACTTTATCGCCCCTGATGGATATCCTCGCTGCCAATGGTGTGGCGGGGCGCCTGAATTTTTGCCCTACCACGACAATGAGTGGGGTTTCCCGGTAGATGACGATCAGCGGCTGTTCGAGAAGCTGTGCCTGGAGAGTTTTCAGTCGGGCTTGAGCTGGCGCACCATTCTCAACAAACGCGAGAATTTTCGCGCCGCCTTTCATCACTTCGATTTCCATCAAGTCGCCCGCTTCGGCGAAGCCGATGTACAGCGTTTATTGCAGGACCCTGGCATCATTCGGCATCGAGGCAAGATTGAAGCAACAATTAACAATGCCAGGCGGGCCCAGGAAATGGTCGAGCAGGAAGGTTCACTGGCCGCATTTTTCTGGCGCTTTGAGCCGGACGCCTCTTCGCTACCGCCGCCGCATTCCCAGACCACCTCGCCTGAATCTGTCGCCCTTGCCAAGGCGTTAAAAAAGCGCGGCTGGAAATTTTTCGGTCCTACCACCGCTTTTGCCTTTATGCAGGCGATGGGGCTGCTCAATGATCACGCGGAAGGATGTATCGTTCGCGAACAAGCAGCTCACGCCCGGGAGGGATTTTTGCGGCCATCCGGTCGGCAAAAAACCACCGCCTAGCGAACCAGGCGGTGGGAAAACATAACCTCAGCCGAATAAATGTCATTATCCGGTGTAAGCGGGGCCCTTAGGGTAATAGCACGCTGTCGATAACGTGGATGACACCGTTCGATTGTGCGACATCCACAACAGTAATATTGGCACTATTGCCCTGAGCATCCATGACCATCAGGTTATTACCATTGCGCGAGACGGTAAGATATTCACCCTGGACGGTTTTAAAAGCCACGGTGCCATCGTTTTCCATGGTTGCTTCCCACAAGGCGTCCCGATTCATATTGCCAGGTACGACGTGATAGGTAAGAACCGTTTGAAGCTGTTCCTGATTCTCTGGCTGCAGCAGCGTATCAACGGTGCCATCAGGAAGTTTCGCAAAGGCATCATCCGTCGGCGCGAATACGGTAAAAGGACCTTCGCCTTGCAAGACATCGACCAACTCAGCGGCTTGAACAGCGGCGACGAGTGTTTCATGGTCACCTGAATTAACGGCATTCTCGATAATGTTCCGCTCAGGCAGCATGTTGGCACCGCCTACCGTGGTAGGACCATGATCGGCAACGGCAACGCCGGTAAACAAGGCAGCGGCACAAACGCCAGCGGTAAGTAGTTTGAGTTTCATTGGGGCATCTCCTGGTTGTCATTAAAAGAGCTCAGCAATGCAAGCTCACTGATACTTACGGCCCCAAGGCGTCAGTGGATGCAAACTCCCAACAATTTTTTTATTCACCGCTGAGCGCTCACCTATTGCCTTCAACGGCTGACTCCCGAAGACTGGCATTTCGGTTTACTGCGCAGAGATGCCCGAATGCTAGATGCCACACAACGCCAGCAGTATCTTATCGAGCAACTCAACGGCTGCGCCCAGGGCGACCGCCATGCATTCGAACGTCTCTATCGTGTCTCCAGTGCGCATCTGTATGCTCAACTGTTGCGTATAGTAAGAGATGAAGGTGCCGCTCAGGATTGTCTGCAACATGTTTTCATCCGAATCTGGCATGCCGCCGATCAATACGACGCCACGCGAGCCAAGCCGATGACCTGGCTTTCCACACTCGCTCGCAATATTGGCATCGACTGGCTGCGTCGACAGAAGCCACAGGACACCACCACCGATGAACCCTTGTTGGCAACCCTATTAGGTACCGACGACCCTGAAGATGACAGCATCAGTCATCAGCAAAATGACAAACTGAACGACTGCCTCGACACACTCAGTCGACATCAGCGCCAGTTAATGGAAATGGCCTATTTTCAGGGCATGACGCACAGCGAGCTTGCTAACTCTCTGTCCCAACCGCTGGGCAGCGTTAAAAGCTGGATCCGCCGTGGACTCGAGAGGTTAAAAACATGTCTAACCAATGGGATCTAAGCGACCCAGATGATCGCCACCTTGCGGCAGGTGAGTACGTGCTGGGCGTATTGGACAGCGATCAGAAAGCACGCTTTGAAGCGCTGCTGGCGGTCAGCCACGACCTACGTAACGATGTGGAAGAGTGGCGAGAATATCTGCATCTATTCAACGAGCGACTGGACCCCAGGACACCGCCCAAGGAGGTCTGGCAGCGAATTACCCAGGCAACCGGAACAGTGCCCCTCCCCTGGTGGAAGCGTTTAGGCGCATGGCAGACCATGGCGGCCAGTTTTGGGGTAATCGCGATAGCGCTGGGCCTTCTTTGGCAACAGGCTGAACTGACCAAGCTGCCGGACGGAGAAGCCGTTTTCGTGGTTCAGGACGAGTCGCGAACGCCAGGCTGGATCATCAGCGCAACCCAGGAAGGAGAGTTGATTGTGCAAGCGGTTCAACCGACCCAGGTCGACAGCGAACAGACCGGTGAGCTGTGGTTGATTGCCGACGGTACGCCCGTCTCGTTGGGCCTGTTACCTGATCAAGGTAGCCATCGCCTGGAACCCAGTGCCGAGCTGCGCGCGCAGTTATTCACTGCCGATCTGGCCGTCAGCGTTGAGCCCCAAGGAGGCGCTCCCGAAGGCCAGCCAACCGGGCCGATTATCGACCATGGGCGTTTGACGCCGGTACGCGGCAGCACTCTTAATTTTTAAAACATAGAAGTGAACGAAATAGCCAGAAGCAGGCGATTTCCGGTATTTTAACTATCGGCTCAAGGACAGTGAGGCACTGCCGACAAGGTTGCAGATATTTAAATGTGAACTATATTGTTACATGTAACACCCTAGCAAAGAGCTTTCACCATGACCGCCTCAAACATCAACGACCGTGTCCAGAAGCACCGAGCAACGCTTAGAGCGTCAGGATTGCGCCCTATTCAAGTTTGGGTGCCAGATACTCGTCGCCCCGGCTTTAGTGATGAGATCAAGCGACAGTGCGAAATAGTGGCCGCGGCGGACAATGCCGATCACGATTTACAGGATCTTATGGATGAGGCCTTGTTAGACGTGGATGACGAGTGAGCAGCATGAAAAGCATGAGGCGCGGAGATCTGGTAACGGTTACCCCACCAAGGGAGTTTGGTAAACCGCGCCCAGCACTGATCATACAGTCCGATCAATTCATTTCCACCGCGACGGTCACCGTACTATTGATTTCAAGCACCCTCATTGATGCGCCACTGATGCGTATTGAGGTGATGCCTACGTTGGAAAACGGCTTGCGCAAGCGATCCCAGGTCATGGTGGACAAACCCATGACGGTAAAACGTGACAAGCTAGGCGAGCCCTTCGGTCAACTTGACGACAGCACCATGGTGACGATTAACCGCTCGCTGGCCCTGTTCCTCGGCTTTGCTTAGAACATCAATCCCCATTACACATACCCCCCAACTCATAAAGGCAGCGCGTATCCCGATTTGACGGCGTCCATGGAAACCAGGGTTGTGAACGAACGCACGTTGGGATGCTCCATCAGTGCCTCGCGGGTGAAATCTTCATACTCCTGCAGCGTACGGGTCACCACCACTAAAACGAAGTCCAAATCTCCTGTCACGTAATAGCACTGCTGAACATTGGGGTGCTCTCGCATCCGCTGCTTGAAAATGTGTCCGCTCTGACTTGGCCAGAACAATGATTTTTGGCTGGTGGACGAAGCCAGTATCGAAGATGGCATGCGCCTGGGCCTGGAACACCTGGGGCTGCTACTGGAGCCCGCAGGGGCACTTGGCTTGGCAGCCGCCTATGCCATGCGTGACCAGTGGCCCGAGAATGCCCACATCGCCACCATTCTGACCGGCGCCAACCCCGCACCAACACTCACCGACTCGCTTCTGACGGCCTTCGCGACCAATTGAAAGGAGCAATACTTACGCTACACCTACGGCATGCGCCCGCGCGTCTGCCACCATCTCGGAAGCAAGCTCCCCCACGGTGCGTACGGCGCTTTCGATCGCAGGCGTTAACGTAAACGCGTAGTTCAAGCGCAGGCACTGGCGAAACTTGCCCGAGGCGGAAAACAGCGACCCGGGTGCCACATGGATGGCGCGCTGGGCCAGACGTTCGTTCAGGCGCACACAATCCACCGCGGCGGGCAGCTCCACCCAGAGCAGGAAGCTGCCCTGGGGGTAGCTGATGCCCGACCCCTCAGGAAAATAACGCTGCACCCAGCTGATCATGATATCGCGCTGGCGCTGGTACTGGCGGGAGGCAAAGCGCAGATGGCGCTCGTAGTGGCCTTTGGCGACGAACTCCGCCACGGCCAACTGCGGCAGCGTCGCCGAGGCGCCGGTGGAGACATACTTCATATGCAACGCCTGATCACGGTAGCGCCCCGGCGCCAGCCAGCCTACCCGCAACCCCGGCCCCACCGTTTTGGAAAAGCCGCTGCACAGCATGACGCGGCCATCGTCATCGAAGGACTTTACGGTGCGCGGCCTGGGCAGTGTAAATGACAAATCGCCGTAGATATCGTCTTCGATAATCGCCACATCAAAACGCTGCGCCAACTGAAACAGCGCCCGCTTGCGTGCGTCAGGCATGGTGTAGCCCAGCGGGTTATTGTAGGTGGGCGTGACCTGTATGGCGCGGATCGGCCACTGCTCCAGCGCCAATTCCAGCGCTTCCAGACTGATGCCTGTTTGCGGGTCGGTGGGGATTTCCAGTGCTTTTAAGCCGTTGGCCTTGAGTATCTGCATGGTGCCGTAGAAGCTGGGTGAGTCCACGGCCACCACATCGCCGGGCTGGGTGAGCGTTCGCAGCGCAATGGCCAGCGCCTCCTGACAGCCGGT
The DNA here is from genome assembly GCF_001663515.1 of Halomonas sp. G11. Lineage (NCBI taxonomy): Bacteria > Pseudomonadati > Pseudomonadota > Gammaproteobacteria > Oceanospirillales > Halomonadaceae > Halomonas > Halomonas sp. G11. The sequence goes on along the minus strand of NZ_LYXG01000001.1, from coordinate 179,713 downwards.
GGTCACCATGATGTCGTCCGGGTGAAGCAAGCAGCCGGACGCGATGGCCAAGCGCGCCACTTGTTGACGCAGCTCGGGGCTACCGTTCAGCTTGTCGTAGTTGAATCCATTCAGATCAGTGCTGCGATGCAGGCCAGCGAGGATTTTCGACAGTGGCCGCAGCGTTTCATACTCGAGATTGGGCACCCCACGCCCCAACAGAAGCCGGTCGTCGTCGCGTTGAGTAGCGACGAGTTCCAGCACCTGATCCCATTGAGAAACATCCAGCGGGCGCTGCGCCGGGCGAGAGACCGACGGCAGTACCGAAGGAACCCGGCTTGGCAGCACAAAGTAGCCAGACTTCGGACGCGACTCGATCAAGGCCACATCCATCAGTTGCCGGTAGGCCTCCTGAGCCGTTGAAATGCTGACGTCCAGCTCCTGGCAGACCGCACGAATCGAGGGCAGGCGATCCCCAACGCGGTAAATACCGTGCTCGATACGCTCCCGCAAAATGGTCGCCACTTCTTCATAGCGCGTCATATCACCCTCCTCCCCACTGCCCGGCAACGATACAGACGTATCCAAAAACCGCCATACAGAGGTATAACACGCCCATCTGTATCTTAAAAACAATAAGTTCTATATCTGTATCAAAACATCAGCGCTGAGTAATCTGGTCTGGCACACACCACGGAGGATTCGCCATGCCGCGCTTCAGCCTTACCCGACTCCGCTACCAGCTAGGTTATCAACTTCGCTACTATCAACAATGCCGCCGCAGTCGTCGCCATCTGTTAACGCTCGATGACCGGCTGCTGGAGGATGTCGGCATTAGCCGCGAGCAGGCCCAAAGAGAGGGCCGCAAACCGTTTTGGAAACATGCGTCTGTTAACAGGGGGCCTTATGAAAACCGTTGAGTATTACCTGCTGGATGTATTTACCGACCAGCCGTTTACCGGCAATCCACTGGCCGTCTTTTTAGAGGCTGGAGAGCTTGAGACCAGCACCATGCAAGCACTCGCCAATGAATTGAACTTGGCTGAAACGGTGTTTTTGAGCGCTGCCACTAGGCCGAACCATTTCCCCATGCGGATATTCACCCCCACTCAAGAACTAGCCTTTGCAGGCCATCCTACGGTAGGCACTGCTCATCTGTTGGCCGCTTTAAATCTTGTGGATCGCGAACAAACCCTGGTGCTCCAGCCACCTATTGGCGAACTGGCGGTACGCTATGACCAAGGAAGGGCGACGTTTACCACTGCCCATCCTGCAAGCATCGCGGACAGCACGCTTGATCACGCTACCGCCGCAGAGCTACTAGGGCTTGAGGCGCAACAGGTGATTGGTCACCCAGTGATAGCCTCCTGCGGGCTGCCTTATCACCTGATTGAACTAGCGGATCTTGCCGCCTTAGAGTGCGTACAAATCGCTACGACCACCTGGATGAGAGTCGTGGCTCCCAGCAGTGCCGAGCAGGTTTATCTGTATGTGATGGAGCAGACAAACGAAGCAGAAACGGTGATTAAAAGCCGCATGTTCTGTATGCACGCCAGCCTTTGCGAAGACCCCGCTACCGGCAGTGCCGCAGCCGCATTGACCGGCTATTTGGCATCCCTTCAGCCAGATGCCTTGCAGTGCAAGATTCATCAGGGGGTTGAGATGGGGCGGCCCAGCGTTATCCATACCGCCGCCAATGGCGGGATCAAAACAGGCTTTGTGGAAGTGGGCGGTAACGCATCAGTAGTGGGCAGGGGCGCTTTCGACATACACCAAACCATTGGCTAAGCGCCCCTTCTGTTGCCCCCATGTGAGTCGTGAGGACCAGGAGATCAGGCGACGGTCACGTCCTTGGAGAGATAGACATCCTGAATTGCATGCAGCAGCTCAACGCCTTCCGGCATCGGTTTTTGGAACGCTTTACGCCCCGAGATCAAGCCCATACCACCGGCACGCTTGTTGATCACCGCCGTGCGTACCGCTTCGCCGAGATCGGAGTGCCCTTTGGAGCCACCGCCGGAATTGATCAAACCGGCGCGCCCCATAAAGCAGTTGGCGACCTGATAGCGGGCCAGGTCGATGGGATGGTCAGTGGTCAATTCGCCGTAGACTTTCTCATGAGTATGTCCGAAACCGACCGCCTTGTAGCCGCCGTTGTTCTCGGGCAGCTTCTGTTTGACGATATCCGCCTTGAGCGTTGCGGCCATGTGGTTGGCCTGGCTGGTGAGGTCGGCGGCAACGTGATAATCGGCACCCTCCTGCTTGAAGGCCGGGTTACGCAGATAGGCCCACAACACGGTGACCATTCCCAGTTGGTGGGCACGCTCGAAAGCCTCGCTGATCTCCATTATTTGCCGACGGCTTTCATGGGAGCCAAAGTAAATCGTTGCCCCGACCGCCACACAGCCCATGTCGTGGGCCTGCTCAACGTCAGCAAACAGCGTCTGGTCATACATCGCCGGGTAGCTAAGCGTTTCGTTGTGGTTGAGCTTCAACATCATCGGGATCTTGTGGGCATAGCGCCGTGCCACGGAAGAGAGCACCCCAAGCGTCGATGCGACGCCATTGCAGCCCCCTTCAAGCGCCAGCTCAACGATATTGGCCGGGTCGAAGTAGCGCGGGTTCGGAGCAAAGGAGGCACCTGCCGAGTGCTCGATGCCTTGATCTACCGGCAGCAGGCTTAGGTAGCCGGTGCCCGCCAAGCGGCCATGATTAAACAGGCTCTGCATATTGCGCAGCACCGCCGGTCGACGGTCACTATCCGCCATGACACGGTCAATAAAATCGGGGCCGGGTAAGTGCAAGCTGTCGCGTGGAACGCCCTGGCAGGTGTGATTAAGCAAACTCTCGGCATCGCTGCCGAGCAACGCGGTTATATCCGTCATGACGCAATCCTCTCTATCGATAAGGGAAGTATCGAACACTCCTTATGTAGAGCATAGAGCTTAAATTGCGACGAGGGAAAGTACCGCCCCGCGCACTCTATAGTGCCGGGGCGGCTAAGCATCGGCTTCGTTTTACGCTGCCTGTACCTCGATACGGCGGGTGCGATGACTATCTTTCTTGGGCAGCGTTACCGTCAGCACGCCATTGACGATACGTGCCGTGATCGCGTCACCGTCTATTTCGTGACTGAGGTTGAAACGGCGTGCGAAACGCCGACCACGCACCTCAGCATGCAGCGCGCTCAGCCCTTCGGGCATGTTCAGGTTTATCTCGCCCTCCAAGCTCAGCACGTTATTGTCGAGCTCGACACGCAGTGAGTCGTTGGTAACGCCTGGCATGTCGGCAACCAGCTTGATGGCATTATCCTCCTCGATAATATCCACTGCTGGGAGCAGCGTTTCCTGCGGGTTCTTGTCTTCATCCCGCTGTTGAAGCGAGGTTTGGTTATTAGATGAACGAACAACGTTATTCATGATTTATCCCTCCTTATTCAAGGTTAACAACCATGATTTACGCCGCCTGAACATCGATACGACGCGGCTTGAGCTCCTCGCGCTTGGGCAGCACGATCTCGAACACCCCGTGGGCATGGCGCGCCTCTGCCCGCTCGGCATCCACGCCATCCGGCAGCGCAATGGCGCGCACAAAATCACCGCTGACGCGTTCGCGACGGAATACCGGACGCGAGCGCTCGCCATCGTTATTGCCAATGACAGATTCACGCTGGCCGCGAAGGGTTAGCACATTGTCCTGAACATCAATGGTGAGATCCGTAGCGTTCAGCCCCGCCGCGAACACATAAACGTGCACGGCTTCATCGCTACGGGCCACATTGATCATCGGGAAGCTGCCATTGGGCACTGCGCGTATATCCATCGCATTGCCATCGGGCAAAAAGTCGTCCAACAACTGGCGGAACCAGTCCAACTGACGAGGTGAGCCAACATCAAAACGCTTGAGATCATCGAACATATCGAACACCTCCTACGTTAAGCAGACCATGAGAAGAGAGGCCGCTAAATCCCATCGCAGCGTCTCTTAAATTGCAAAATAGGAGCATTCAGACAGTTTTCAAGGGGGGCCACAGGGATTTTTTTGCTTCTCATTCCGGTTATCCAGCACACCGTGGATGCCTGGCCCAAACGACCTTTACCTATACATTAAACCTCAATTTTGTATACAGTTAACCTTCGCGATGGGACTCTTGACCGGCTTGCCCAGTTAACACTCATTGTGCTCTTTCACTGCTCCAGGAGTTTGCTATGCCCCGCTCTCTTACCACACCTCTCAATATTCTCGTTATCGGCGCGGGCATTGGCGGGCTGAGCACCGCTCTGGCTTTCCAGCAGCAAGGGCACCGCGTCACGGTTGTCGAGCGCGTGGCGACCATTCGCCCTGTCGGCGCGGCGATTTCGCTATGGCCGAATGGCGTCAAGGTCATGCACCAGCTGGGCCTGGGTGAGACCATCGAGGGCTTGAGCGGCGAGATGACGCAGATGCGTTATCTCACCCACACAGGCCAGACGTTGACCGATTTCAGCCTGGCACCGCTGTTTGGCGATGTGGGCCAGCGCGCCTGTCCGGTTGCCCGCGCCGCCCTCCAACAGACACTGCTTAACGCCGTCGGGACCGAGCACATCCAGTTTGGCCGCCGATGCATTGACTACATAGTCACCCAGCACGGCGTGTCGGCACATTTTGATGACGGCGAAAGCCTGAATGCCGACTTGCTGGTCGTGGCAGAAGGTACGCATTCAAAGCTGCGCAGCAAGTTGGTAGGCCACCCCGTGGAGCGCCAATACGTCGGCTACGTGAACTGGAACGTCCGCGTGCCTGCTGATGAAGCCTTGGCACCGCTGAGTCACTGGGACCAGTACGTGGGTGACGCCAAGCGGGTTTCCTTTATGCCCATGGGTAGCGGTGGCAACGAGGAAGGCGTTCAGGAGTTCTATTGCTTCTTTGATGTGCCGCTCCCGGCAGGTACCACCAACGACCCCGACCACTACCGCGATGAATTGCGCGAACACTTCGCGGGCTGGGCCGAGCCCGTACAGGCGCTGATTGAACGCTTTGACCCGGCGCGCATGGCTCGCGTGGAAATCTACGATATTCCGCCGCTGGATTCGCTCACTGCTCCCCGCGTCGCTCTGCTGGGTGATGCCGCCCACGGCATGGCGCCCGACCTAGGCCAGGGCGGCTGCCAGGCGATGGAAGACGCCTGGGTGCTCTCCCAGGCGCTCGAACGTGCCCTCGAAGAAAACGAAGACGCGACGGCAGCCATTGCCAGCGCCCTGGCCCAGTACGACCGGGCTCGCGTCGACCGGGTGGGGGAAATCGTCCAGCGCGCCCGCAAGCGCGCTGCGATGATCCATGGGCACGACGCCACTCACACACGAGCCTGGTACGACGAGCTCAAGAGCGAGGATGGTCAAGCCATTATTGACGGCTTGAAGACCACGGTGACCGGCGGGCCGCTGGGTTAGTTCGAGCGGACTAGAAGTGTATATGCCAGGCTTACATCGTCAGCTCGCTTCTGCGACAGAGTACTCTATAGCAATGACAACCTGCGCAAGTTCCGCACGTTACTGTCGCGTAAGCGGCATAAGTTTGAGACGTCGGTGCCGATGTAAAGATTGCTCTCTATATAGCGAGATTTACGCTACTGAAGCAATGGGATACGTCAGCCAGCCGACGGGCGGCTCATGGCCCTGCCAGTGGGCAAGTACCGCTTGGCTGGCCGGGAATAACGGCATGGGAAGCGCACCGGAACTGAACCAACACCATTCAGTAAATACTTCCGGCTCAAGCACGAATGCTTCAGCTTCCTGCTTCACCTTGGCGAGCACTGCTCCTGTCACGACAGAGACGGCGCTATTCAAGTTCTGGGTTATCGCCAGCAACTTTGGGCGCCGCAGATCGGAAATCCCCGTTTCTTCGGCAATTTCGCGGACAGCCGCCGCTTCAAATGACTCTCCCGCATCAACATGTCCACCCGGCAAACACCAGCTTGGCGACTCGCCGGGCTTATCGCGGTAGCCAAGCAGTACTGCTCCGTCAGGCCGGACAAGAATAGCGCCAACGCCGATAACAGGCTGTTCGATATTGTCCATTATTAATCCCTTTTGCAGATCAGGTAGAGTACTTAGGTAGCTTAAGCTGTCAGCCCAATCCCGCGCAAAATCACCGTAGTGACCGATTGCACGGCTTTTCGAACGGCAGGTCGTTGAGCAGGGGACTTCAAAGCTTAAATTCAGGAGGCGGTGTATTTGGGTCAGGCCCGTCTAGCGTTGCGACAACCGAATCAAGCATTGTTGTCAGTTCTCGCGACAGAAAGTCGGCGAATCGCGGGTTATCCAGCGTTCGCGCCAGCGTGTCAGTGGGTAGAAATCGCGTCATTTCTGAGTAGAAGGCAGTGCCTGAAATGATGGCTGGCAACCGTTCAATCATGTAGCGAGCCTTGGTTGAGTAATCCTCAACGCTATAATCCGCCAGTTTGCGATGGAGTAAATCAAGGTTGAGTTTTGCACCCTGCTGCTTCAACCACTGCAGATCCCAGATGTCCCGATGGCGTACATACTTTTTCGTATTCACCAACGAGACGAGCTTGTCTGCCACGATTTCATCGTTACTTTCAGTTACCACCAAAAGATCGCTGTACCCATCAGGCAGAAAAGGATAGTTAATCTGGATGGCATGAGCCTCACGGGTATAAGCAGGAATATTTGCGATCTCCAGCTTGATTCGCTGCTTTGGAACATCTGGCGGCATGGGTGCGGTTACGACGGCAACCTGCCACTTATCGACTCTTACATCGGCGTATCGAGGATCGTCTCTGAGTTCTTTAGGTGCTTTCACCGTGACCTCAAGGCGATAGCGGCTGCTCATATAATCTTCAAGACACTCTTTGATCTGCGTAAAGTTTTCGCGCTTGAAGTCTTGGCCTCCTGCAAAATCCAGATCTTCACTAAACCTGGGTGACCCCCGACAAAGTCGCAAGCAAGTCCCGCCTTGAAATGTCAATGCGTCGAGCAAGCCTTCTCTATCAAGGGCATAGAGAATATCGAAGTGGAGCAGTTCCTTTTCAATCACCGGGCGCATGGCTTTACGGGCTGGATCCTCCATGGCTTCCGCCACCAGCTTTTCATAATCACCCGGCTCAATCCGGCTCATTTAGCACCTCGATATCCACTAGGTGGGTATTTCGCCCTACACGTTTCAGATCAGCCCAAGCGGCCTCGGGCGTCGCTATCTTGAGGGGCCGACCAATATCTTTCATGCGCCCCATCAGCTCGGTGACGGGACGCCGCGTATGGGTGAACTCAATGGTGCCATAAGGCGTGCGATAGGTGCCCTTTCGACCGGTGGTCATAACGGTCAGTCGATCAACCGGAATCTGTGAGATGGCGCCGTATTCAGACAAGGCAGACTCTAAAGAAACATAGCTGTATTCGCCGCGCCGCATGGCCCGGGCGATACCCTCTAGCCGATAAGCGTCTGGGGTTCGAGACATTGCATAGTGATAAATACCCCGCGCAACCCTTTCAAGTACACCATAACGACGGAGACGGTTCACGCCCTCTTGTAGCGTTTTCGGGCTATCTTCATGAAACAACTTGGCGAGATCTCGCAGCGTGAAGATATTGCGCCCCTGGCGATCCCACGCATCCAACCGTTGGCAAGCGACAACATGATGCATAAGTGCACACCTAGACTATATATACATAGCATAGATGTACACTTAAATGCCTTCAAGTCACTTTTTCGCTCACGCCGTCAGCCCGATGCCTCTTAAAATCACCGAGGTCACCGACTGCACGGCTTTTTCGAACTGCAGGTCGTCAAGCGGTTGGCCATCGTTGAGCAGGCAGATCTGGTAGTCAAAGTCGGCGTAGTGCTGAGTGGAGGCCCAGATCATGTAAAGCAGGTAGGACGGCTCGACGGGGTTGATCTGGCCTGTTTCAACCCACTCGCGGATTTTCGACTCTTTGAGCTTGGCCCATTCGTAAAGGTTGTCGCGCAGTCGTTCTTTAAGGATCGGGGCGCCCTGCATCACCTCGGCCGCCCATACTTTTGAGCCGTGGGCACGATTGCGGGAGTGGTTCATCTTGGCGCGAATGTAGGTGGAAAGCACCACGCGGGGGTCATCGTAGAGCTCAAAGCAGAGCGCGTCCTGCTTCCAGACCTCTAAAAGCTCCAGTAATACATCCTGGTAGAGCGCTTTTTTGGTCGTAAAGTAATAATGCACGTTGGACTTTGGAATATCGGCCATCTGGGCAATTTCGCCCATCGATGCCCCGGCATAGCCCTTTTCAGCAAACAGCTGTTCCGCCGCCTGGAGAATCTTTTTCACGTTGGTCTGCCGAATTTCGTCCTGGGTTCTTGCCACGCTGCACTCATCCTTTCATGTCTTACGCCTAGTAAGACGCACCAAAAAAAGCACCATCGCAGTGCGACGGTGCTGAGAAGATGTCTTAGTTACTGTGGCGCGTCAACTTTGATTGGCAGGAAAAGAGAACTCAGCCTGTGTGGCTTCACTCACGGAAGGCCAGCGTTGGGAAACCGCCTTGCGGCGGGTGTAGAAGCGTACCGAGTCGGGCCCGTAGGCGTGAAGGTCACCAAACAGCGAACGCTTCCAGCCGCCAAAGCTGTGGTAAGCCACCGGTACCGGAAGCGGCACATTGACACCGACCATGCCGACTTCAATGCCGTCGGTAAAGCGGCGTGCAGCTTCGCCATCGCGGGTGAACAGGCAGGTACCGTTGCCGTATTCGTGGTCGTTGATCAGTTGCATGGCGTCGTCCAGGCTGCCGACCCGCACCACGCAAAGCACCGGGCCGAAGATCTCTTCCTGATAGATACGCATCTCGGCGGTGACGTTATCGAACAGGCAACCACCGACAAAGTAGCCTTCTTCATGGCCCGGCACTGCAAGCTTACGGCCATCGGCGACCAGCGTTGCCCCGGCATTGACGCCGTCTTCGATGAAGCTCAGCACTTTATCGCGGTGCTCTGCCGTCACCAGTGGCCCCATATCCAGGCCTGTCTCCGTGCCCGGGCCCACTTTGAGATGGGCGATTTTGGGCAGCATGGTTTCCACCAGCCGATTGGCGGTTTCGTCACCTACACATACGGCGACCGAGATCGCCATGCAGCGCTCGCCGCAACTGCCGTAGGCGGCGCCCATGAGCGTATTGGCAGCGTTTTCCAGGTCGGCATCCGGTAACACCACGGCATGGTTCTTTGCGCCTCCCAGGGCCTGCACACGCTTGCCAGCGGCGGAGCCACGGGTATAGATCGCCTCGGCCACCGGGGTCGAGCCAACAAACGAAATCGCTTTAACGGCCTTGGCATCGAGCAGCGTTTCCACCGCTTCGCGACCACCGTGCACCACATTTATCACGCCTTTTGGCAACCCCGCCTCTAACAGCAACTCTGCCACGGCATGAGATGCCGAAGGGTCTTTCTCAGAGGGTTTGAGGATGAAGGTATTACCGCAGGCAATCGCCATGGGGTACATCCACAGCGGCACCATGGCGGGGAAGTTAAACGGGGTAATGCCCGCCACCACGCCTAGGGGCTGGAAGTTAGACCAGGCATCAATGCCCGGCCCTACGTTGTGGGAGTACTCGCCTTTCAACAGCTCCGGCACACCGCAGGCGTATTCGACGTTCTCGATACCGCGCTTGAGTTCGCCCATGGCGTCTTCGGGGGTTTTACCGTGCTCTTCGCTGACCAGCTGCACCAAGCGGTCGGCGTTATCTTCGAGCAGCTGCTTGAAGCGGTACATCACCTGGGCGCGCTTGTTGGGTGGCGTATCTCGCCAGGCGGGAAACGCCGCCTGGGCGGCGGCAATCGCTTGCTCGACGTCGGCAGCGCTCGCATCTGCCACTTGGCGAATCACCTTGCCTGTGGATGGATTGGTGACATCCAGCGTGCGCTGGCTTTCGATCAAATCACCATTGATCAGGTGGGGAATAACGCTCATGTTCTACTCTCCGTCATCATTTATGCAAGCGAATCCAGGGTGGTCGCCACCGCGTCGAACAGGCGCTCCAGCTCGGCCTCGGTGGTGCCAAACGGAGGGCCGAACTGCAGCGTGTCACCGCCGTAACGCACGTAGAATCCTGCCTCCCAAAGCGCCATGTGGGCATCTCTGGGGCGAATTGTCGGGTCGCCGTCGCGGGGGGCCAGTTGAAGCGCCCCGGCCAGGCCGTAGTTGCGGATATCCACAATGTGCTGACGACCTTTGAGGGCATGAAGCTTCTGCTCAAAGGTAGGCGCAATCGCATTGACCTGAGCAGGGAAGTTGTCACGCTCCATCATTTCGAGCGCAGCAAGCCCCGCGGCACAGGCCACCGGGTGGGCGCTGTAGGTATAGCCATGGGGAAACTCGACAGCGTGCTGCGGACCGCCCGCGTGCATGAAGGTATCGAAAATCTCGCTGGAGGCGATCACCGCCCCCATGGGAATGGCGCCATTGGTGATCTGCTTGGCGACGTTCATGATATCCGGCGTAACGCCAAAGGCCTCGGCACCGGTGGTCGCGCCGCTACGCCCGAAGGCAGTAATCACCTCGTCAAAAATCAGCAAAATATCGTGGGCGGTACAGATCTCGCGCAGCCGATCCAGATAGCCCTTTGGCGGCACGATCACCCCCGCCGAGCCGGACATCGGCTCGACAATCACCGCGGCAATCGTCGAGGCGTCGTGGAGCGCGATCTGATCGAGCAGCGCATCGGCGAGCTCGGCACCGGTATCGGCTTGGCCCTTGGTATACGCCTGGCCAGCCAGCAACGTATGCGGCAGGTGCGTCACGTCCATCAGCGGGCCGTAATGTTTACGATTAGGCCCAATACCGCCCAGGCTGGTGCCGCCAATGTTGACGCCATGATAACCCTTGGCGCGGCCGATCATGCGGGTCTTCTCGGGCTTGCCCTTCAGGCGCCAATAGGCCTTGGCCATCTTGACCGAGGTATCTGCCGCCTCTGACCCCGAGTTGGTGAAAAACACATGGTCAAGCCCGGCGGGCGTCAGGCTGGCCACCTTTTCCGCCAGTTTGAACGCCAACGGATGGCCAATCTGGAAGCCGGGCGCAAAGTCGAGGCTACCGAGCTGCGCCGCCACGGCTTTCTGGATTTCTTCGCGGTTATGGCCCGCGCCGCAGGTCCACAGGCCGGAAAGCGAATCAAACAGCTTGCGGCCCTGGTCGTCGATGTAATAGCGCCCTTCCGCCCCGGTAATCACCCGCGGATTGGCGCGGAAATCCCGATTCGAGCTGAACGGCATCCAGTAATGCTGGTTAAGCTCGGTAGTGGAGGAGCGCTCTTTTGTCGCGTCCTCCGAGGCTTGCGGGGGTGTTTTGCTTTTTAGTCCAAACATGTGTCCAGCTCCATCGCTGTGAGGCATTACCTCAGCATGGCCGACTGAACACGTTTATAAAATTATGCTTTTCTTTTGTTCACGTTAGAAAATCTATACGCAACCTCACTCCCTCAAGCGTCTTCGTCGCTTGACGGGATATTAAAAAACACCTAATCATTATATTTATACGAATAAATACAATAAAAATGTGGGACACGCCTAAACAGCTTCAGCGTCGAGAGTGTTGCTTTTAAAGCATCGTTATCGGCAAAAGCTGCATGCTGAAAAGAACGCTCACTCATTAAGCATAAATTCACTATAAACATAGGGCTAACGCGTGATGAAGTACTTAACCCCGCTCAAGCTGTCGATCTACGGCGGCATGCTATTCATTTTTGTAATGCTCGAAAGTCCCGTCATTTTGCTGGCGAATCGTATCGAGCCCATGATCATGGGCATTCCATTTCTGCTGGTCTGGAATCTGTTCTGGTGGTTTGCCTTAACGGCACTTTTCCTGGTGGCGTATCTGACCAACTGGGGCAGCCCGGCCCCTCAGATCAATCACTCGGCTAAACAGCCATCAGAGGGGGATACCGCATGACCGGCAGCTTATTGATTATCGCAGCATTTATGATCATCCCCTTGTTGGTGGGGGTGCTATCAGCCCGTCAATCGCAAACCACCAGCGAGGATTTTTTCGTTCAAGGGCGCGCCATGGGTAGCATCGCGGTGTTTTTCACCGTAGCGGCCACCTGGTGGAGCGCCTTTGCTTTTCTGGGCTCCAACGCCACGTTCTATACCAACGGACCGGTGTTTCTCACCGCACTGGCCTGGAACCTGCTGTTCGGCTTTATGTATTACTGGGTTGGCAAGCGGGTCTGGTTTCTAGGCAAGCGTTTCAATTACCTGACACCTTCGGATTTAATTGGCGATTTTTATAACAGTGAAGCGCTGCGCATTTCCGTTGCCGCGATTACGCTGATGTTCACCGTGCCCTACCTGCAGATTCAGCTAACCGGGGGTGCCTATTTGATTGAAGTGGCCTCCGGCGGGTTAATCCCGTTCTGGCTCGCGGCACTGCTGTTTTATTTCATCATTATCATTTATGTCTGGATCGGCGGGATTCGCGCGATTGCCTGGACCGACGTCATTTATGGGGCTCTGCTTTTCTTTGGCATGATGTACGCGGGTTACTACATTTCCTCACAGGTAGGCGGCCCTGCAGCGCTCTTTAGCCAACTTCAGCAGTCTTCACCCGAGTATCTGACTATGCCTGGCCCGAACGGCAATATGGGTTACCCCATGTGGTTCTCGCTCTTTGTAGTCACCGCGATTGGTGCCTTCATGGGTCCGCAAATCTGGCTGCGCATGTATTCGGTCAAGCACGGCAAGCTGTTCAACATGATGCCGTTTCTGCTGGGTCTGGCTGCGTTTGCCTATGTGGGTTCGGTGCTTTCGGGCTATTCCGGCGTCATCCTCGAGCCCGATGTCGAGAATGCCGACCAAATCTTGCCCATCATGCTGATGGAATACGCGCCTTACCTGCTGGCGTCGCTGATCATGGCGGCGGGTGCTTCGGCCGCCATGTCGACGGCGAACTCGCAGATCCATGCGGTTTCTACCGTAGTGACGATGGATATCTACAAGCGCTATATCAACCGTGGAGCGAGTCAGGCTCGTATCGTCACGATAGGCCGCTTCTCGCTGGTGGGCTTTTCTCTTGCCGCTTATATCATGGCGCTGACCGTCCCCGGGGTACTGGTGACGATCGGTATTGCCGCGCTGGCGGGCACCGCTCAGTTGCTCATTCCCACCATTGGTGCGATTGCTTGGCGAAAAGCCCACCCGACCGCAGCGCTTGTCGGCCTGTGGAGCGGTGTGGCCTGCGTGTTGCTGATGACCTTTGGCCCGCTTAGCGCACCCTTCGGCTTCCACGCGGGCGTTTGGGGGTTACTGCTCAACGCGGCCTTGTTTGTGGGTTTAAGCCATGCCTTACAGCGCCGTGATACCGCAGTGGTGGAGCGTTTTGATCAAGCGCGCTACGACTACGATGCTGAGTACCACCCCGAGCGTTTGCCTGCGCACGGTCATGAATCAACCCGCACCGCTACTCACTAACAGGAGCGAATTGATGGCCCAAGCCCCTCTGCCAACTGCTAAGCGTCGCCCCAAACTCGCCGAGCTGATCAGCGATGACATCAAACGCTGGATTGCCGCCGAGTCATTGGGGGAAGGCGACCGCCTGCCCAACGAAAAAGCCCTAATGGAGCTTTACGGCAGCGCCAAAGCCACGGTGCGTGAAGCGTTGAAGATTCTTGAGGTGGAGGGGCTCATCACCTTGAAAACCGGCCCCAAAGGGGGCGCGGTCATCAACCAGCCGGGCATGGAGCCGGCCAGCCGTATGTTGCGCAACTTTCTGCATTTCCAGCAGTTGGACGGCAGGCAGGTCTACCAGTTACGCAAACTGCTGGAGGTCGAGCTGGCGGCGTCGGTGGTAGGTCGGCTGACCGAAGACGATTACCGTCAGCTTGAAGCCAACATGACGGCCTGTACCTGCTGTGGAGGGGAAGAAGATCACCGCCGCCAGCGCTTTTTGGAACTCGAATTCCACCAGTTGCTGGCCCGCGCCTGCCCTAACCCTCTACTGGCGTTTATGTGCCAGTTCTTAAACGACATGCTGCGCGATCTGGTAGTGATCAAAAAAGCCTATGTCCCTGAGCGCAAACAGTTCGACCACGCCAACCAGGACTACCACCGGCAGCTAGTGGCGGCTTACCGCGCCGACGATACTCAGCGCGTGCGAGAGATCATGGCCGAACATATGGCGGATGCAGAAAGCCATATGAGCGCCCTGGAAGCAGAGATGGCCGCCCAGATGCTGATCCAAAGCGACGTTCTGGATAGCCATCATCGCTCCAAGCTGCACGACTTTTTAACGGACAACACCGCCGTTTAACTTTGCGAGGACATCTGGATGAACACCTACGTTAATCCAAACAACGATATCAATGCGTTACGCACCGACAGCGACCGTCTCTGGGTAGCTTTAATGGAGATGGCAACGCTGGGGGCCACCGCCAAGGGCGGTGTCAATCGTCAGGCACTCACCGACCTTGAACGCCAAGGCCGCGACCTGTTTATTCAATGGTGCCGGGCCGAAGGCTGCACCATTCGCATCGATAATATCGGCAATATCTTTGCCCGCCGGGAAGGCAGCGACCCCAGCGCCAAGGCCGTTATGGCGGGCAGCCACCTGGATAGCCAGCCTACCGGCGGCAAGTACGATGGCTGCTTTGGCGTGCTGTCGGGCCTTGAAGTGATTCGCACCCTGAATCAGCACAACATCACCACACGTTCGCCTGTCGAAGTGGTGGCCTGGACCAACGAAGAGGGCTGCCGCTTTCCGCCCTGCATGATGGGCTCCGGCGTCTTTGCCGGCGAGCTTGATTTTGATGCCATGATGGCGCGCACCGACGCCGATGGTGTCAAGGTCAGCGATGCCCTGGATGCCATTGATTACCGGGGCAGCGATCGCGTCTCGCCAAGCGAGATTAGCGCCTATTTCGAGCCCCACATCGAGCAGGGCCCTATTCTGGAAGATACCGACACCACGATTGGCGTGGTGATCGGCGGGCTTGGGCAGAAATGGTTCGACCTCACGCTGACCGGGCTCGAAGCCCACGCGGGCCCCACGCCCATGCACTTACGTCGGGATGCCATGATGGGCGCGGCGGAAGTCACCCAGGCGCTCAACCGTATCGCCTTTGAACATCAGCCCCACGGGCGTGGCACGGTCGGCTGTATGGCGCTGCACCCTGGTTCACGTAACGTGATTCCCGGCCAGGTCAAAATGACTCTCGATATGCGCCACTGGGAGCCAGAAGCGCTTGAGGCAATGGGTCAGGCGGTTAGCGCTGCTGTCGAGGAGATTTGCCAGCGTCACGGGCTCGACTACCAGTTAGAGCCTACCGCCAACTTTGCACCGGAATTTTTCGATAAAGACTGCGTGGATGCGGTGCGCCAAAGTGCAGACAAACTCGCACTTTCCCATATGGATATCATCAGCGGCGCGGGACACGATGCCATGTTTGTCGGCCGTGTCGCCCCCGCCGCGATGATTTTCATTCCCTGCAAGGATGGCATTAGCCACAACGAGATCGAAAGCGCCAAACCTGAGCACGTTCACGCAGGGGCCAATGTGCTTTTACACGCTGTGCTCGAAGCCGCAGGCGTTGAGGGTGATCAATGAGCACGCAGGAGACGTTCGAAACACTGACCGCCGTTGCCGCACTGGCCGGTTTTCGCGAAGGGTCCCTCTCACCCGAGGCGTTGGTGGATGACTGCCTGGCAAGAAGTGAGCGCGATAATCCTCGCGTCAATGCCTTTACCTGCATGAACGAAGAAGAGGCCCGTCGCCAGGCTGCCGCATCCGCCAGGCGCTGGCAGGCCGGTACTCCCTGCGGCCCACTGGATGGCATCCCCGTTACCATCAAAGACCTGGTGTTAACCAAAGGACTGCCCACGCGCCTGGGTTCCACGACCACCTCACCGGACGGCCCATGGGAAGTGGATGCGCCGATCAGCCGACACTTACGCGATGCCGGCGCCATCGTGATTGGCAAGACCACTTCCCCGGAGTTCGGCTGGAAAGGCGTCACCGATAACCCGCTGCACGGCATTACCCGTAACCCCTGGAACACGGCGCTAACGCCGGGAGGATCATCAGGGGGCGCCGGCGCTGCCGCCGCGCTTAACCTGGGGCTGCTTCACCAAGGCAGCGACGCAGGTGGCTCCATCCGCATACCGTGCAGTTTTACCGGCACCTTTGGTATCAAGCCGACCTTTGGTTGGGTACCCCAATGGCCCGCCAGCACCATGAGTACGCTTTCTCACTTGGGCCCCATGACCCGTACCGCCGGCGACAGCGCGCTGATGCTGAGCGTGATGGCCAAGCCCGATGCTCGCGATGGCTACTCAGGCAACCCGCAGGGCCCCGACTGGCTAACACCGCCCCCGGCTGATCTGCGCGGCTGGCGCGTTGCCTTTAGCGCTGACCTGGGTTACGTGGACGTGGCAGCGGATATCGCCCAGCGCGTTGAGCAGGCCGTTGGCTACCTTGAAGACCTGGGCGCCACGGTGGAACGCGTTGACCCTGGCTTCAGCGACCCTCTCAAGACCTTTAATACCCTCTGGTTTGCGGGGGCCACGCAAGCGATCGAGCGCCTGGATCAGCAACAGCAAGCGGCACTTGACCCCGGATTTCTGGATATCGCACGGCGTGGGCAGGATGTATCGCTTTCCGCCTACCTGGCCGCCCGGCGCGAGCGAAGCGAATTGACCGCCCAGATGGCGGCGTTCCATGAACACTACGACCTGCTGGTCACCCCCACGATGCCGATTGCGCCTTTTGACGCGGGCCATAACGTACCGTCGGGAGGGCCTTATCACGACTGGATGGATTGGACGCCGTTCAGCTACCCCTTCAACCTCACCCAGCAGCCCGCCGCATCGCTACCCTGCGGGCTGGATAACCAAGGACTGCCGGTAGGGCTGCACCTGGTGGCAGGCAAATACCAAGATCTAAAAGTGCTGCATGCTGCCCAACTGCTGGAGCGCTACTTACCGCCGCTAATACCGCCTAATCTGGCCTAAACGTTTACTGCTCAAGGGCAATGGTAGCTGGCTCGCAACATGTGGCCGTTGTACACCATAAACCCTGGGTCGCGGTTAATCCTCTCATCAACAATCGATCGTATTAACCGCCAACCCGCCGAAAGGGTCACAGGTCAGCCCCAGGTTATGCTCCAGGCCTAGTTCAGAGGCGTTTTCGACCTGCGCGACACTGCCACCAATCAATTCCGCAAGGCCAGCGGCCGCCATCGCGCAGGCCGCTGGCCTAGCAACGCTAACAGACAGGAGCGCCACTAACGCAGGCATAACCGTCACGTCACAACATCATCGCAGCGACCCAGCCAAAAACGATGAGAGGGATGTTGTAGTGGATGAAGGTCGGTACCACGCTGTCCCAGATATGGTCGTGCTGACCGTCGGCGTTGAGACCGGCGGTTGGACCTAGCGTTGAGTCTGATGCTGGAGAACCGGCGTCACCCAGCGCTGCGGCGGTACCCACAAGGGCTACGGTCGCCAGAGGCGAGAAACCGAAGTTGAGAGCAAGCGGTACATAAAGAGATGCGATGATGGGGATCGTCGAGAATGACGAACCGATGCCCATGGTGATGAAAAGGCCCACTAACAGCATGACCAACGCCGCCAGCCCCTTGTTGTCACCGATGATGTCAGTGGAACTACTCACCAATGCTTCAACTTCACCGCTTGCCTGCATGACGCTGGCAAAGCCAGCCGCGGTAATCATGATGAAGCCCACCAAGGCCATCATGCGCATACCTTCGGTGAAGATACCGTCCTGCTCGTGCCAGCGAAACACGCCACTTAATGACAGTAAGGCGAAGCCGAAGATGCCGCCGAGCACCATCGAACCGGTGTACAACTGCACTGCTACCGTGCCAACGAGGGAAATGGCCAATACCGCCTTCTGCCAGAATTTGAGGTGCTGGGCCGCCTCGGCCGGGGACTCTTCGCCATGCGCCAAGTCGCGATCTTCGTAGTCACGGCCCTTGCGGTAGCTAAACAGCGCGGCTACAGCAAGGCCCAATGCCATGCCGCCGATGGGAATCACCATGGCCATGGGCACCATCTGGCGTGTTACTTCCAGCCCTAATTCGGCACCGCTTTCGTTGAGGTTAGTGAGCAGAATGTCATTGAGGAAGATAGCGCCGAACCCTACTGGCAGTAGCATGTAGGGGGCGGTAATGCCGAACGTAATCACGCAGGCAACAAGTCGGCGGTCGAGCTGCAGATGGTTCATCAGCTTCAGTAACGGCGGCACCAGCACAGGAATGAACGCAATATGCACTGGAATAAGGTTCTGAGAGCTGACCGCAGCTGCCAGCAGAGCCGCCAGCAAAGTATAAGTCACCATGCGCCGACTACTACCCGTTTCGTTGATATGAAAGCGGCGAATAGCCCGATTGGCCATGACTTCGGTAATCCCCGAACGAGAGAGCGCGACGGCAAAAGCCCCCAACACGGCATAAGCCAGTGCCACGGTAGCACCGTTTCCAAGGCCGTCGTTAAAGGCATCGAGAATGTCGTTGATTGGCATGCCAGCATAGAGGCCACCTACCAATGTCGCGACGATGAGAGCAAAGACGACGGAAACTCGGGCAAGACTGAGACTGACCATCACCAAAATGGCCAAAACGATAGCATTCATAAAAAAGCTACTCTTGTCGTTGGAATTGAATGCGGTAATCCCCGAAGCCTGTCGCCGCGGGGAGGGAGATGCTAGTTAGTGTTGACTTGGCAGGGTGCCAGGGCAGAGCAAGTGACTCAGCGTTCTGGACGCTAGCAAGTCGCTGGCAGCTTCTATATCAGGCGCGAAGAAGCGGTCCTGATCGTAGTGGCTAACCCGGTCGCGTAGCAGCTTCCTGGCCTGTTCAAGCGTCTCAGTGCTCTTCAAGCCGTGACGCATGTCGAGCCCCTGGCAGGCAGAGAGCCACTCAATGGCAAGGATGCCTCGCACGTTGTCGGCCATTTCCCATAGCCGTTTGCCAGCCGCCGGCGCCATGGAGACATGGTCCTCCTGGTTGGCTGAAGTTGGCAGGCTGTCAACGCTGTGAGGGTGCGCAAGTGCCTTGTTCTCGCTGGCGAGGGCTGCCGCCGTCACCTGGGCGATCATGAATCCAGAGTTAACGCCGCCTTTTTCAACCAGGAAAGGCGGCAGTTGGGACATGTGCTTGTCCATCATCAACGAGATGCGACGCTCGCTCAGCGAGCCGATCTCAGCGATGGCCAGCGCCAGGTTATCGGCGACCATGGCAACCGGTTCAGCGTGGAAGTTGCCTCCTGAAAGGATGTCGCCACTCTCAGCAAACACCAGCGGGTTATCTGAGACAGCGTTGACTTCGGCTGCCAACACTTCGGCAACATGACGAATCTGGGTCAGTGCTGCCCCCATCACCTGAGGCTGGCAGCGCAAAGAGTATGGATCTTGAACTTTGTCGCAATCAGCATGAGAATCGCCGATGGCACTGCCATCGCCGAGCAGGTGGCGATAGGCTGCCGCGGCGTCGATCTGACCACGCTGGCCACGTACCTCGTGAATACGCGCGTCAAAGGGCGAGCGCGACCCAAGAGTGGCCTCAACCGTCAACGACCCACACACAGTAGCCGCAGCGAACAAATCCTCGGCATCGAACAAGCCGCGCAGCGCATAGGCGGTGGAAACCTGGGTACCGTTGAGCAGCGCCAGACCTTCCTTGGGTGCCAGCTCCATCGGGGCTAGCCCTGCCACTTTCAGCGCCTCCTTGGCGGAGAGCCACTCCCCCCGATAGCGCGCCTTGCCTTCGCCGAGTAGTACGACACTCATGTGCGCCAACGGCGCCAGGTCACCGGAGGCGCCCACCGACCCTTTCAGTGGGATATGCGGGTAGACTTCAGCGTTGATGAGTGCAATGAGGGCATCAAGTACCTCGCGACGGATACCAGAATAGCCGCGGGCCAGGCTATTGACCTTGAGCACCATGATCAGTCGCACCAAGGCATCGTCCATTGGCGCGCCGACACCGGTGGCATGAGAAAGTACCAGCGAGCTCTGCAGCGCCTCAAGATCCTCGTTGGCTATACGCGTCTGGGCCAACAGCCCAAAGCCCGTATTGATGCCGTAGACGGTCCGGTTCTCAGCGACCACCCGGTTAACACAATCCACGCTTTTATGGATATCGGCATTGGCGCTTTCCGAGAGCCTGACCGGCACATGCCCCTCAAAGACGCAGCGCACCTGAGCCAGAGTCATCTTGCCGGGTTGAATCTCGAGATGGGTCATCAGTAAATCTCCTGTTATTTGTCCAGCATCGGCAGATCGAGGCCGTGCTCGCGGGCGCTCTCTTTAGCGATCTCGTAGCCTGCATCGGCGTGGCGCATGACACCGGTCGCCGGGTCGTTGCGCAGCACGCGGCCCAGGCGGGCGTGGGCGTCATCGGTGCCGTCCGCGACGATCACCACACCGGCATGCTGGGAGTAGCCCATGCCCACGCCACCGCCGTGGTGCAGTGAGACCCAAGTGGCACCGCCAGCGGTGTTGAGCAGTGCATTGAGAAGCGGCCAGTCGGAGACAGCGTCGGAACCGTCCATCATCGACTCGGTCTCGCGGTTGGGGCTGGCCACCGAGCCAGAGTCCAGGTGGTCACGACCGATCACCACCGGCGCCTTTAGCTCGCCATTGGCGACCATCTCGTTGAATGCCTGGCCGAGACGAGCACGATCCTTGAGACCCACCCAGCAGATGCGCGCTGGCAGGCCCTGAAAGCTGATGCGCTCGCGCGCCATATCGAGCCAGTTGTGCAGGTGCGGATCGTCGGGAATCAGCTCCTTCACCTTCTGGTCGGTCTTGTAGATGTCTTCCGGGTCGCCGGACAACGCCGCCCAACGGAAGGGGCCGATGCCCTGGCAAAACAGCGGGCGAATGTAGGCTGGCACGAAACCGGGGAAATCAAAGGCATTCTCAACACCCTCTTCCATCGCCATTTGGCGGATGTTGTTGCCGTAGTCGAAGGTCGGCACGCCCATCTTCTGGAAGTCGAGCATCGCCTGGACATGCACTGCCATGGATTGCTTGGCAGCCTTGACGGTGGCTTGTGGCTCGCGTTTTCCGCACGCGACGTACTCTTCCCAGGTCCAGCCTGCTGGCAGGTAACCATGCAGCGGGTCATGAGCGCTGGTCTGATCGGTGACCATGTCGGGCCTGACGCCACGCTTGACAAGCTCCGGGAGCACATCGGCAGCGTTGGCACATAGGCCGATGGAAATCGCCTTGCCCTCGGCGGTATAGCGCTCGATGCGTGCCAGGGCGTCGTCAAGATCCTCCGCCTGCTCGTCCAGATAGCGGGTACGCAGTCGAAAATCGAGGCTGGTTTGCTGACACTCAATGTTGAGCGAACAGGCACCAGCCAAGGTAGCCGCAAGCGGTTGCGCACCGCCCATACCACCAAGGCCAGCAGTCAGTATCCAGCGCCCTTTCAGTTCGCCATCGAAGTGCTGGCGACCTGCCTCGACAAAGGTCTCGTAGGTGCCTTGGACAATGCCCTGAGAACCGATGTAGATCCACGAACCTGCGGTCATCTGTCCATACATCATCAAGCCTTTACGATCCAACTCGTTGAAGTGCTCCCAGTTGGCCCAGGCGGGTACCAGGTTAGAGTTAGCAATGAGTACACGCGGGGCATCTTTATGGGTTTCAAATACACCGACTGGCTTGCCGGACTGCACTAGCAAGGTCTGTGTGTCTTCCAGGCGTTGGAGCGTATCAACGATTTTGTCATAGCATTCCCAGTCACGGGCGGCGCGGCCGATACCGCCATATACCACTAGATCCTCGGGCCGCTCGGCCACGTCAGGGTGCAGGTTATTCATCAACATGCGCAGCGGTGCCTCGGTGAGCCAACTCTTGCAGCTGCGCTCAGTACCGGTGGGGGCGGCGATCTTGCGGGAGGGGTCGTGGCGATTGTCGTGCATCGTCATGGTGTCTTCCTCTGAGGGTGATGTTCGTGATCAGGAACGTTGAGCCTAAGCGCTTAGTCATTCAGGGTCAGCAGGTGCACTAGGCGAGCCGCCAACCTGGAGGTGCGGCCATCGATGTCATGGCGGGGGTTGAGCTCCGCCAGGTCGGCCAGGCGCAGCTTGCCGCTGTCTCGAATGCGCTCGATCAGCGGCTCGATCAGGGCAAGCGAGACGCCGCGAGCAGCCGGGGCACTCACCCCAGGCGCTTCGGCGGCAGGCAGCACGTCCAGATCAATGGTCAGGTAGAGGTGGTCGCAATGGGCGATGAACCGTTCCAAGTCACGTTGGATGGCATCGAGGTAACGCGTGTCGAAGTCCCGGTCTTCGCGGACCAGCACGCCGAGTTCGGTCGCTCGGTTGAACAGCGCCCGGGTATTAGCGGCCCGACTCACGCCCAAGCATGCGTAGCGAAACGGCCAACCTCGCTGTTGACTGTCGTCGGCGATCTGCGAGAACGGTGTGCCGGAGGAGCGTACGTGAGCCGGGTCGCGTAGATCGAAGTGGGCATCGAAGTTGATGATGCCGACTCGCGGCGCGGTCTCGCCGCGACCTGCCAGGTGTTGGGCGAGCCCCGTCCAGCTGGCATAAGCGATCTCGTGGCCACCGCCCAGCACGATGGGTCGGTGGCCAGCGTCGAGCAGCGGTGTCAGACGATCAGCCAGGACTTGCTGAACATCTTCCATGGCGTCGCCTTTACAGCGCACGTCACCGGCATCATAGGCTGGACCGCAACGGTGCCAAGCTAGCGGAGCTAGTGCCTGGCGCAATGCGGCGGGTCCCTCGGCAGCACCCACACGGCCCTGGTTGCGCGCCACTCCCGCATCGCAAGCAAAGCCCAGCAACGCACAGCCCGGGGCGCCACTCCCATTCAGTGGCTGAATTTTTTGGTGCCAGCGCTCGCTATGAGGCTCGGGATCGGTGCGTCCTTTCCAGGGCATCATGTCGATAGCGTTTTCGAGCGGAGTATCAGATGGCATGAGTCAGTTCTCCCTGGAACAGCCGCTGACGCAGGCGTCCTGGCTGGACGGCATAAGCCAGCGCAGCCGGGGTATCGATATCCCAGACACACAGGTCGGCGCGGGCACCCTCCTTGATCCGCCCCTCGCCCTTGAGACCAAGAGCGGAAGCGCCATGGGCGGTCATACCGGCCAGGGCTTCTTGAGGCGTCAGGCGGAACAGGGTACAGACCAGGTTGAGCATCAGGGTCGGCATGAACAGCGGCGAGCTACCCGGATTAGCGTCGGTGGCCACGGCCATGGGCACGCCGGCCTCGCGCAGTGCTGCGATGGGCGGCTGCTGGGTTTCACGCAAAGTATGGAAAGCCCCCGGCAGGATCACGGCGACGCTACCGGCCTGCCGCATGGCAGCAATCCCAGCCGCATCAAGATACTCGATATGGTCGGCGGAGAGCGCCCCGTGGCGGGCCGCCATGGCGGTGCCGCCCAGATTGGAGAGTTGCTCGGCATGAGCCTTGATCGGCAGACCATGGGCCTCGGCCGCCTCGAACACCCGCTCGCATTGGGCCACCGAGAAGGCGATCTTCTCGCAGAACACATCAACGGCATCGGCCAAGCCTTCCTTTGCTGCAGCCGGGATCATTTCCTGGCACACCAGGTCGATATAACCGTCGCTGTCATTCTCGAATTCTGGCGGCACCGCATGCGCGCCAAGCAGTGTCGTCACCACACGCACCGGCAGTGCCTCACCGAGGCGGCGCGCCACTCGCAGCATCTTCAGTTCGTCGTTGACTGTCAGTCCATAACCGGACTTGATCTCCACGGTGGTGACACCATCGGCAATTAATGCTTCAAGGCGCGGCTTAGCCAGTTCGAACAACGCCTGCTCGCTAGCATCGCGAGTGGCCGACACGGTGCTTAGAATGCCGCCTCCGCGGCGGGCGATCTCTTCGTAGCCAACTCCTTCCAGGCGCGCCTCGAACTCGTCTGCACGGGAGCCGCCGAACACCAGATGGGTGTGACAGTCCACCAGGCCAGGGGTCATGACACCACCACACCCCATCTCGTCACAGCCTTCAGCCTGATGCTCAACGAAGTCATACATGGCAACCAGAGAGACGATGCGACCACCCTGAGTAATCACGGCCATGGGCTCCGGCAGGGTGTGGAGACCGTCGAAGACACTGACGTCGCGCCACAAACGACGCTTTTCGGTGTTAGACATGGAACCTCCTCGGATAAGGCATGTTATGTATATACAATTAGACTAGCTCCGAAGACGCGCCGAGTCACCCCCTGAATATCGTTCAAAGGTTTATCTGCTGGATAGAAAAATAACTGGGGATTAAAAAATTATATATATTTTTCAAAAGTTTGTTTACAAATTATCGACCTGCAAGACGATAGAAGCCACTCTTTAATTAGACCAATGTCTAATTAAAGAGTGGCTCGGGTAAGATCTGGGGCGTAAATTATGTATATACATTAACAAGCAGAATGTTTCCTTCCGCCATCACCATCAAGAGGTGTGCCATGCAACCCCCAAGCGACAATCCCCAACAGCGGGCCAGCCGCATCACCATCCTCAAGCTATTCCTGCCCAGCGCCCTGGGTATCTTGATCTTCTTCGTCCCGATCGAGATCAATGGACACAGCACAATTCTGCTTGATCACATGGTGACCGGCGCCCGCAGTCTATTGGGTGATGCCAGTGGACTCTATGCGCTGGCGCTGATCGTGGCGGGTGCTGCCTACCCGCTGGTCCGTGGTTACTGGAACCGCAACCTCACAGAACGCCTATTCACGGTGCTAAAACTGCTCGGGGTCATCGCGGCACTAATGGCACTGACAGGCTGGGGACCCGCCTTTCTACACGAGCCCGATATACTGCCTTTTCTGTTCGACAAGCTGGTGATTCCAGTAGGTCTGATCGTGCCCATCGGCGCCATCTTCTTGGCCCTGCTGATCAGCTTCGGGCTACTGGAGCTGATCGGCGTGCTGATCCAACCGGTGATGCGCCCCATCTGGCGCACACCGGGGCGCAGTGCCATCGATGCGGTAGCCTCTTTCGTCGGCAGTTACTCCATCGGACTGCTGATCACCAACCGGGTCTATCAGGCGGGGCAGTACTCCGCACGAGAAGCGGCTATCATCGCCACCGGCTTTTCCACAGTCTCGGCCACCTTCATGATCATCGTCGCCAAGACCCTCGATTTGATGGCGGTTTGGAATCTCTACTTCTGGCTGACACTCCTGATCACCTTCATCGTCACCGCAGTCACCGTCCGCTTCCCGCCACTTTCGCGCATGGATGACAGTGTCGAGGACGGCGAACCGGAGGCAGAACCCGGTAAGCGGCTGGTTACCGCCTGGCAGGTCGGGCTGGAGGTGGCAGCCAAAGCACCCAGCCTACATCGCAGCGTGGCGCTTAATTTAAAGGAAGGGTTGGTGATGGCAATCAGCATCCTGCCGTCGATTATGTCGGTGGGCCTGCTAGGGTTGTTGGCTGCCAAGTACACGCCGCTGTTCGAATGGCTGGGCTGGGTGTTCTACCCATTCGTGGCCGTGTGGGGGTTGGAGGACGCCGCAATGCTGGCTCAGGCCTCTGCTGCCGGGCTTGCCGAGATGTTCCTACCGGCGCTATTGATGGCTGAGGCCGAGTTCGCCGCACGCTTCGCCGCGGGAGTGGTGTCGGTCTCCGCCGTCCTATTCTTCTCGGCCTCCATCCCCTGTATTCTCTCAACCAGCATCCCACTGACGGTGGGAAAGATGCTGATCGTGTGGTTCATCCGCGTGGCGCTGAGCCTGTTGCTAGCGGTACCCACCGGTTATCTGGTGCAGACACTAACTGGCTGAGTCCACCGTCAAACTTGCATTGGCGTTGGTCTTGGCTCACCGCGGGGTCAGCTCAGCTCTCGATGCATCGACGAACGCAGCTTATACCGCTCCCCAGGATGGAGTAGCCGCGCGTAGCTGATCAGTTGCTCACCAGACCAGGTGCGCCGAATCATGCTGAGACAGGGACTAGCCGTATCAATACTCAGCCATTCGGCAGCCTGTGCTTCGGGCAGAATCGCCTCAACGATGTGTTCGACATCGGTGATGGGGCAGGCGGCCACCAACACCTCATTGGGAGTGTGAAGAGTGAAGTCGGCATCAAGATAGTCGGGCACCCAGCGGGGATTGACGTAGCGCTTCTCCAACTGGATCGGCACCTCATTCTCCAGATGCACGATCAAGGTATGAAAGACCCGGCTGCCAAGCCTTACCCCTAGGCGCAACGCCACCTCGTCATCGGCCTCAATGGCTTCGCAGATCAACACTTGGTTGCCATAGCGGTGTCCACGTAAACGTACCTCCTCAGCGATGTTGTACACCTCAACCAACGACGACTCCGCCTTACGGTCGGTCACGAAGGTACCGAGCCCAGGCTGGCGCGTCAGATACCCTTTCTGCACCAAATCACGGATCGCTTTGTTGGCGGTCATGCGGCTAACACTAAAGTCACGCGCCAGTTGCTCCTCCGGCGGAATCTGGTGATGTGGCGGCCATTCGCTGCTGTTGATCTTGTCCAGCAGATGCTTTTGTATCTGCTGGTAGAGAGGCGGTGTGCTGACCATGAGTCATCCTTGGGAGCGGAAAATGTCTATACATGGATGAGTGTACCCGCCCCCGTCACTTAGAGGCACCCCTTGCCCCTCATCAACACTCGATCGTATTAACCGCCAACCCGCCTTTCGAGGTTTCCTTATATTTATCCTGCATATCAGCGCCGGTATCACGCATGGTGCGGATCACTTTATCTAGCGAGATAAAGTGTTCGCCATCACCCCTTAGTGCCATCTGGGCGGCGTTGATGGCTTTTATTGACGCGATGGCGTTGCGCTCGATGCAGGGCACCTGGACCAAGCCGCCGACGGGGTCACAGGTCAGCCCGAGGTTATGCTCCAGGCCGATTTCAGCGGCGTTTTCGACCTGCGCGACACTGCCGCCCATCAATTCTGCAAGGCCAGCGGCGGCCATCGCGCACGCTGAGCCGACCTCGCCCTGGCAGCCCACTTCGGC
This sequence comes from Halomonas sp. G11, assembly GCF_001663515.1. NCBI lineage: Bacteria > Pseudomonadati > Pseudomonadota > Gammaproteobacteria > Oceanospirillales > Halomonadaceae > Halomonas > Halomonas sp. G11. The sequence continues at coordinate 152,768 of NZ_LYXG01000001.1, read as the reverse complement.
ACCCGAGATCGAGGCGTTTTTCTTGCACAGAATGCCCACGGCACCTGCCGCCAGCAGGAAGTCGACGACGTCTCGCTCGCTGGCCCCTTCGCGGAAGTGCATGTAGTAGTGCAAGACCGCCGGGATAATACCCGCGGCACCATTGGTCGGCGCCGTCACCATGCGCCCACCCGCGGCATTTTCTTCGTTGACCGCCAGCGCATAGAGGTTGACCCAGTCCATCGCCGACATCGTCGTGGTGATCACGGACGGATTTTCATCCACTGCCTGCAATCTTTGATGCAGCAAACGCGCCCGTCGACGAACATTCAGCCCGCCGGGCAACACGCCTTCGGCCTCGAGTCCTTTGTTCACACAGGCTTTCATCGCCGCCCATATATCGCAAAGCCCTTGGCGTATCTCGGCTTCACTGCGCCAGGCGCGCTCGTTTTCGAGCATCAGCTCACTAATACGCAGGCCGCTATCCCGACACATGGTCAATAAGTCGGCCGCGGTATGAAAGTCATAGGGAAGCTCGGTGGTATCGCTGTCCAACTGGCCTTGATCTGCCTGGGCCTGATCCACCACGAAACCTCCGCCCACCGAGTAATAGGTATTGCGGTACAGCTCACCGTCTTGTCCATGGGCGATCAGCCGCATGGCATTGGGATGATGCGGCAGGCTTTCCTCGAACAGCTGCATGTCTCGCTGCCACTGAAAGGGAACGCTGTACTGGCTGTTCAGGAGCAGCACCTCAGAGGCTTTCAACGCGCTGATCGAGGGGCCAATAACATCCGGATCGATTTCATCTGGCCTTTTCCCCATCAGGCCCATGATGACGGCGTGATCCGTGCCGTGGCCCACCCCCGTTGAGGAGAGAGAACCGAAGAGGTGCACCTCAACGCGAGTGACGTCGTTCAACAGCTCACTTGCCCCAAGTTCACCGATGAAGTCAAAAGCGGCCCGCATCGGGCCGACGGTATGTGAGCTCGATGGCCCGATGCCGATCTTGAAGAGATCGAAAACACTGATTGACATGCTTGTCTACCTTACAGAGATGTTGTCATTATACGACTAGCGGTCAAAAACCACGGTGCGATTGGCATGCAGGAAGACACGTCGCTCCACATGGAGGGTCACCGCCCGGGCGAGCGTCAAACACTCGACATCCCGCCCTTTGGCTACCAGGTCTTCCGGGTAGTCGGTATGGCTGACGGGCTCGACCCCTTGGGTAATGATAGGTCCTTCGTCGAGGTCATCGTTAATATAATGAGCCGTCGCGCCCACCAGCTTGACTCCCTTCTCGTAGGCTTGATGATAAGGGCGAGCCCCCTTGAAGCCTGGCAGCAGCGAGTGATGAATGTTGATTGCCTTACCCGTTAGCTTTTGGCACATGCCGCTCGAGAGCACCTGCATATAGCGGGCGAGAATGACCAGTTCAGCTCCGGCTGCCTCTATTTCTTCCCAGACCTGTGCTTCCTGCTCTGGCTTGGTTTGCGGGGTAATCGGTAGATAGCGGTAAGGAATGCCATGCCATTCGGCCAGGGGCGCCAAATCCGGGTGATTGGAGACAATCGCGCGGATATCGATGGGCAGTTGGCCTATGCGGTAACGGTAGAGCAAGTCGTTGAGGCAGTGATCCGCCTTGGACACCATGATCACCACCGGTATACGCGTCTCGGGTGCCGTCAGCTCGAAGCTCATCGCGAAGTCAGCCGCCCGTTCGGCGAACGCCGACTGAAAGGCGTCGGCATCGAACGTCTCGTCCTCGGGACGGAACTCGGTGCGGATAAAAAAGCGCTCGCTGAGCCGGTCGTCAAATGACTGTTGTTCGGTGATGTAACAGCGTTGTTCTTTTAGAAAACGCGTCACAACGTCGACGGTGCCAAGCCGACTTGCACACTGAGCCGCCAATATCCAACGGTTATTTTTATCTTGCATAGCAGGTTCTCCCTCCCCCTCAGTGAGGAAAAGTTGAGGCCGACATTTGCCGACCTCAGCTCATCAGTCATCAACGCCGATGGCATACTCCTGGCCCGCATCCAGCAGCCAGCGATACAGATAATCGGCAAAGCTGCGGCGCAATACCAGCTCCCAACGGTCCTCGGCAGGGCGACGCAGGATCAGGTTACTTTTGGCAAAGACCGTGGTCACACCCTTGCCCACCGGGAATCCCGCCGGGTGCACATCGTAGGGCGTCGATTTCATCAGAAGCTCAGTGGCGGCCTCGCCTTCGAGCTCAATCAGCGTCTGACCACCGCTGACGTTGACGATGGCATAGTGGGCATCGCCCAGCGCCTCGCGCAGCTTGGCTTCCAGGGAAAACTCTTCGCCACCGGGGACGATGACGAGCCACTCGTCCGGCGAGAGCCACTGGGCAGAGCGTTCGCCGCTTGGATCCTGGCTGAGGGTATTGGGGCGCGCCGGCAGGCCAAAGCCGAGTACCTGCCGGACCGCTTCATCAAGCACAATGGCACCGCCGCGCAGCACCACATGGCCTAACATGGCGCGCTCACGGATCACCACGCGGCTGCGCTGTGAAACCCCAGGATGCCCCGTGTGATGGTACGACCAGGCCAACGGGGATTCCGCCGACACCTCGGCAGTAGGGCGAACATCGTACATATTGATACCGGTTGCCGTGTTTGCAGACGTATGTTCAGACATGCTGACGCTCTCCCTTGGGGTCGTAAAAGACGGGGCTGACGATTTCGGCGGCATGGGTCTTGCCATCGACCATCGGCAAATAGACGATCTCGCCCATCCGCTGATGCCCGCCTTTGATCACCGCCAGTGCAAAGCCGCTTTCGAGTATAGGGCTGTAATAGCTGGACGTTACATGGCCCACCATCGGCATTGGGATGGCGTGATCAGGGTCAAACACGATCTGTGCGCCCTCTTCCAGCACCACCGAGGGGTCCTTGGGCATAAGCCCGACCATCTGCTTGCGATCCACGCGCCGCGTATCCGAACGCGTCAGCGCTCGCTTGCCGATCCACGGAAAAGGCTTGTCGTAGCCCACTGCCCACTGCATGCCGAGGTCTTCCGGCGTGACCGAGCCATCCGTCTCCTGTCCTGCGATGATCAGTCCCTTCTCGGCCCTGAGCACGTGCATGGTCTCGGTACCGTAGGGGGTCAGATCGTATTTTTCGCCGTGCGCGAACAGCGTCTTCCAGACATGCAGTGCATAGTTGGCTTGCACATTGATCTCGAAGGACAGCTCGCCCGTGAAGGAGATACGGAAGACCCGGGCGGGCACATCGGCCACCGTGCCTTCGCGCCAGTCCATGAATTTGAAGGTCTCGCGATCCAGGTCGATATCGGTGATCTCGGCAAGCAGCTTGCGTGCCTCAGGGCCGGTAACCGTGATCGTCGCCCAGTGGTCGGTCACCGAATTGAAATACACCTGCAAGTCGGGCCATTCGGTCTGGTGCCACAGTTCCAACCACTCCATCACACCCGCCGCACCGCCGGTGGTGGTGGTCATCAGGAAGTGATTCTCGCCCAGGCAGCTGGTGGTGCCGTCATCCATCAGCATGCCGTCGTCCTTGCACATCAGGCCGTAACGGACCCGCCCAGGCGCCAGCTTGGCCCACTTATTGGTGTAAACCCGCCCCAGGAACTCGCGGGCGTCCGGGCCCTGGATATCGATCTTGCCCAGCGTCGAGGCATCCAGAATGCCGACCCCCTGGCGGACCGCCAGGCACTCTCTTGCCACGGCGTCGTGCATCGATTCTGTCTTGCCATTGACGGTTCGTGGAAAGTACCAGGGACGCTTCCACTGACCGACGTCTTCAAACTCGGCCCCTTGCTCCACATGCCACTGGTGCATGGCGGTATAGCGCTCGGGGTCAAAGAGGTCACGGCAGTGACGGCCCACAATGGCGCCAAAGGTCACCGGCGTATAGTTGGGCCGGAACACGGTGGTACCTACTTCCGGGATGGTTTTACCCAGGCAGCGTGCCGCAATGGCCATGCCGTTGATATTGCCAAGCTTGCCCTGGTCGGTGCCAAAGCCCATCGCGGTATAGCGCTTGACGTGCTCGATGGATTCAAACCCTTCCCGCGTTGCCAGCTCGATCGCTGCCGCCGTCACGTCGTTCTGCATATCCACGAACTGCTTGGGGCCGCGCAGGGTCGGTTTTTCATGGGGCACCTGGTACAGCGCGCAGGCGCCACCCTGCCGGTAGGTGTTGACCTGTGGCAGCTCGACAGGCGTTGCCGCAAAGCCCAGCGCCGATAGCGCTTCAGCCGCTGCGGAGCAGCCATTTGCCAGGCCATCCGCGAGCTGATGAAAGCCCCGCACGCTGCCCGCGGCATGCACGCCCTTGACCAGGCTGGGCACAAAACCGAGGATCTCGTCGTTCCAGGTCGGCCGTGCCCCGGTATGCGACGCCAGGTGAATCGCCGGGCTATAGCCGCCGGAGCTGGCGATGGTGTCGCACGACAAGGTGTCTGAGGCGCCGGTCACCTTGAAGGCTTCTGCATCGATGGTGGCGACGCGGGCGCCGGTCACCCGGTCGCTGCCCTTCGCTTCCAGCACCGCGGCGCCTTCGATAATGCGCACACCGCGCACCCGGGCTTGCTCGACCAGGTCACCTTCCGGGGCCTTGCGGGCATCGACAATGGCGACCACTTCACGGCCGGCATCGAGCCAGTCCAGGGCCGCGCGGTAGGCGTAATCGTTGGTGGTCGAAAGCACCAGCTTGTTGCCGGGCACCACGCCATAGCGGCGGATGTAGGTGGACACCGCGCCAGCGGTCATGTTGCCCGGCACATCGTTATTGCCATACACCAGAGGCCGTTCATGGGCACCTGTCGCCAGCAGCACTTGCCCGGCCCGCACGCGATGCATGCGCGAACGGCTCGGGCGCTGCCCATCGGTGAGCGGCGCGGTCTCGCCAAGGTGCTCGGTGCGCCGCTCATGCAGCGTGACAAAGTGATGGTCGTGGTAACCATTCGCCGTGGTACGCGGCAGCAGGGTGACGTTTGCCATCTGGGCAAGCTCGTTCACAACGCGCTCGACCCAGTGATTGGCCGGTTGGCCATCGAGCTGTTCGCGGCTATCGAGCAGCGAACCACCCATTTCCTCCTGTTCATCGCACAGAATCACTCGGGCACCGCTTCGCGCCGCCGTCAGCGCCGCGGACAACCCTGCCGGACCGGCACCCACGACCAGCAGATCGCAATGCTGGTTGAGGTGATCGTAATGATCCGGATCGCGCTCCATCGGGCTGCGACCAAGCCCCGCGCCTTTCCGGATGACCTTCTCGTAAGTCATCCACATGGAGGCGGGGGCCATGAACGTCTTGTAGTAGAACCCCGGCGGCATAAACTGCCCGCCAAGCTTGCCGACCAGGCTCATGACATCCCGCTGGACGTTCGGCCAACCGTTGGTACTGCGCGCCACCAGGCCATCGAAAAGGGCTTGTTGCGTGGCCCGCACGTTGGGCACCTGGGCGGCTTCAGTGCTGCCTAACTGCACCAGTGCATTGGGCTCTTCAGCCCCCGCTGCGACGATCCCCCGGGGCCGTGAATACTTGAAGCTGCGGTTGACGATGTTCACCCCGTTGGCGAGCAGCGCCGAGGCCAGGGTATCACCGGCATGGCCCTGGTATTGCTTGCCATTGAAGGTAAAGCTCAACGTTTGGGCGCGATCAATTCGCCCCCCTTCGCGAACACGATTCGGCTGTTTCAGCGACTGGCTCATACGTGAACTCCTTCCTGGCGCGACGGCTCTTGTTGTGCGTCATTGAGCTGATCGGCGGGCTTGCCCTCGGGGTACTCCGCCGTAAAGTGTGGCTGTTCGCCCATGGGGTAAGTCTCAAGAATCTCGTAGGTCACCGTATTACGGGTGACATTGAAGAACTTGCGACAGCCGATGGCGTGCACCCACATTTCATGGTGGATGCCGCGCGGGTTATCACGGAAAAACAGATAGTCGCCCCACTCTTCATCGCTGCAGGCGTCGGGGTCTGCAGGCCGTGTGATATGGGCTTGGCCCTTGGGATGAAACTCCTCTTCTTCGCGGAGCTCTTCGCAATAGGGGCAGTAAATATGCAACATGGTACTGACTCCGATTAGTGGGCCACGCCGGCGGCGCCGTGCTCGTCCACCAGCGCACCGGTGTGGAAGCGATTGATAGAGAACGGCGCCGCAATGGGATGCGCCTGGTTTTTCGCCAACGTCCAGGCGAATACATGGCCTGATCCCGGCGTGGCCTTGAAGCCGCCGGTGCCCCAGCCACAGTTGAAGTAAAGCCCCTTGACCGGTGTGGCGGACAGAATCGGGCACGCATCCGGGCAGGTATCCACAATGCCGCCCCATTGGCGGTTCATGCGCACCCGCGAAAAGATGGGGAACATCTCGATCACCGCCTGTAACGTGTGCTCGACGGTTGGGTAGCTACCACGCTGACCGTAACCGTTGTAGCCGTCGATGCCCGCACCAATAACCAGGTCGCCCTTGTCGGTCTGGCTGATATAACCATGCACATGGTTGGACATCACCACCGTGTCCAGCACCGGCTTGAGCGGTTCAGACACCAGGGCCTGCAAGGGGTGAGATTCCAGCGGCAGCCTGAAGCCTGCCATCTTGGCGAGTACGCCCGAATTGCCCGCGGCCACGCAGCCCACGGTTTTCGCTTCGATATCACCGCGATTGGTATGCACGCCATAGATACGGCCATCGCGAATCTTGAAGCCGGTTACCTCGGTGTTCTGCAGAATATCCACGCCCAGCGCATCCGCCGCCCGGGCAAAGCCCCAGGCCACCGCATCATGGCGTGCCACGCCGGCCCTCGGCTGCCATGAGGCGCCCAGGATGGGGTAACGGGCGTTTTTCGAGCAGTCCATCACCGGCACGATGGCCTGGATCTGCTCCGGCGTGAGCACCTCGCTATCGATACCGTTCAGGCGGTTGGCGTTGACCCGGCGCTGTACATCGCGCATGTCCTGGAGCGTGTGGGCCAGGTTCATCACCCCACGCTGGGAGAACATCACGTTGTAGTTGAGATCCTGGGATAGTCCTTCCCACAGTTTCATGGAGTGCTCGTAGAGCGCCGCCGACTCATCCCACAAATAATTGGAACGCACGATGGTGGTGTTACGCGCGGTATTACCGCCACCCAGCCAACCTTTCTCGACCACGGCGACATTGGTAATCCCGTGCTCCTTGGCAAGGTAGTAGGCCGTGGCCAGGCCGTGGCCGCCACCGCCGACAATCACCACGTCGTACTGCTTCTTGGGGGTGGGGTTACGCCACTGGCGCTCCCAGTTTTCATGATGGCTCAGCGCGTGCTTGGCCAGCCCGAATCCTGAATAACGTTGCATGGTTGTCTCCTGATTCGTAATGGCGTTACAGCGCCGTCTCGGCCGCTACTTGGGGTTCGCGGCTCTCGCCATAAACCGGGTGGCGCTCGCACAACGCGGCGACCTTGTCACGCACTTCGCTTTCCACGGCGTCTGTGTTGCCGCGCTCGGCCAGCACGTCGAGGATGTCGCAGATCCAGCCGGCCAGTTCTGCACACTCCGTTTCATCGAAACCGCGCGATGTCGCAGCGGGCGTGCCGATACGCAGCCCCGAGGTGACGAAGGGGCTTTCCGGGTCGTTGGGCACGGCGTTCTTATTGACGGTGATATGCGCCCGGCCCAGGGCCGCATCCGCGTCCTTGCCGGTGACGCCCTGCTTGATCAGCGACAACAGGAAGAGGTGATCATCGGTACCGCCGGAGATCACATCAAAGCCGCGCTCCATGAACACATTCGCCATGGCACGGGCGTTTCCGATCACACGCTGCTGGTATTGCACAAAGTCCTGGCTCATCGCCTCTTTGAAGGCGACCGCTTTAGCGGCGATCACATGCATTAACGGGCCACCCTGCTGGCCCGGGAAGACGGCACCATTGAGCTTTTTATACAGCGCGGCGTCGCCGTGATCGGAAAGAATCAGCCCGCCCCTTGGGCCACGCAAGGTCTTATGCGTGGTCGTCGTGACGACATGAGCGTAGGGAACCGGGCTCGGGTAATGACCGGCAGCCACCAGGCCAGCGACATGGGCCATGTCGACCATCAGCCAGGCACCGACTTCGTCGGCGATGGTGCGGAAACGACGCCAGTCGACGACCCGCGAATACGCCGAGAAGCCGGCAATGATCATCTTCGGTTGGTGCTCACGTGCCAGGCGCTCAACTTCGGCATAGTCGATTTCGCCAGTTTCCGGAATCAGACCGTACTGCACGGCATGGTAATGCTTGCCGGAAAAATTGGGGGCGGCACCGTGGGTCAAGTGCCCCCCATGGGCCAGGCTCATGCCCAACACCGTATCGCCGGGCTTGATGAGCGCCATGAAAACCGCGGCATTGGCCTGGGCACCGGAGTGTGGCTGAACATTGGCATACTCAGCACCAAACAGATCGCAGGCACGACTGATCGCCAGCTGTTCGACCACATCCACATGTTCGCAGCCACCGTAGTAGCGCTTACCCGGGTAGCCCTCGGCATATTTATTGGTGAGCACCGTGCCCTGCGCCTCGATCACCGCCCGGCTGGCATAGTTCTCGGAGGCAATCAGTTCGATATGCGCTTCCTGACGCGCTACCTCATCAGCGATGGCCGCCGAAATCTGGGAATCGAAGTTGGCAAGTGTGGAAGGGTTCATAAAAGTCTCCTGTTGTTATCGGCAGCTGCGACATGGACGATCTGGTTGCTGAATTGACGGCCGGTTGAGCCGGGGTCCCCATGGCTCCCCGTCCCGGGTATGCCAGTGCTTTCGCTGTCTACTATTAATACGCAAAGCTCGCTGAAATAAATTGAACAAATGCGACATATTTCATGAACGCCTGGAACGGGAAACACCAGCCCATTGTTCGAAAGACGGTTTTGGAGGGCTTCCCAGAAACCCTGAAAAAGCCATCTCAGACCGCCAGACGGCCATCAATATGAAGAAAGAAAGGATCAACCTGATCATTGCCAGGCGAGCTAGCACGTTTGCGCATTTCCGACGGCGTCATGCTGAAGGCACTACGGAAATGACGTGAGAAATGGGCCGTATCGGCGAAGCCGCAGCGCTCACCTATCTCGGTGATACTTTTGCCGGTGTAATGCAGCAACCAGGCGCCGTACCGAAGGCGCAAATCCCGTGCAAATTTCTGGGGGCCAACGCCCAGAACGTCACTGAAGCGACGCTCCAGGTTGCGACGGGAGGTGCCCACCCGCCCAGCCAGCTCATCCATCGAGATGATTTCTCCGAGGTGCTGTTCAAGCACAGCGATGGCGCGGCGTACCAGTCGGTCGTCAACCTTGCCGAATACGACGGGTTGCGGTTGGGGGTGGGCGCCTTTGCGGGCTTCATCAAGCAGCATGATGTTCAGGCTCTTCATCGCCCACGCCTTACCCAGATGTTTTTCCACCAGGTAGCCCGCCAGATCCGCCGCTGCGGCTCCCCCTGCACAGGTAATCCTGTCGCCATCGTCGATGAACAGACGATCCGCAACAGGTTCCGTATCAGGAAAACGATGATGCATGTCGCGATGGTGATACCAACTGATACAACAGCGACGCCCCGTCATTAAGCCGGCTTGAATCAGGGCGAATACGCCAGTACACACGCCTATCAATGGCACCCCCACGCTGGCCGCCTGGCGAAGGTAGGCGAGAGCAACGCTATCCGTGGCGTCCTGCTCCTCCTGGACGCCACCAATAACCACGATGTAGTCAAACTCACCGGGATCGCGAAACGTCTCACAGGGCGAGATCGTCGCGCCACAACTGGAGAGTGCTGCCTGCCCACCGCTGGTCATGAAATTCCAGTGGCAGCGTAGCTGGCGACTCCGGTCACCTTCGTCGGCGGCCAGGCGCAGGCAGTCGACGAAGGCAGCAAAAGGAAAGAGCGTAAAGCGATGCAAGAGCACAAACCCAATGGCCAGTGGCTTATTCAACAGCGTCGTCATCAGCGAATACACCTATCATGTGCCACTAAAAATCCACGATTAAATTGCCCTTCGGACGACTGCAGCAAGACAGGATGTAGCCATCTTCAATGTCCTCTTCGGTAATCCCTCCGTTATGCTCCATTTCCACTTCGCCCGACTTGAGTGCGACTCGACAAGTGCCGCAAATCCCCATGCCACAGGCCTTGGGAATATGCAGCCCAAGCTTGGCTGCTGCCGAGTGAACCGTCTCTTCGGGCTGGATGCGGACACTTTTGCCTGAAGACGCGAATTCGATGCTGTGCAAGTCACTGGTGTCGACATTCTCGGCTTCGACCTCTGCCTGCTCGGCCAGCTCGCGCACATCCTCACGGACATCAAGCGGCGTGGCGCCAAACAACTCCTCGTGGTAGTGATTCATGTCAAAGTTGTTGGCACGAAGAATGTTCTTGATGGCATTCATGTAGGGGGGAGGACCGCAACAAAAGATCTCCCTTTCCATGAAGTCCGGCACCATCAGCTCGAACAGCGGCTGGGTGAGATAGCCACGGTAGCCCGCCCAGGCTTCGCCGATATCCTCTTTGCTCTCGCAAATGATATGCAGCTTGAACTCAGGGATGCGCGAAAACATATGCACCAGCTCGCGATGGTAAATCACATCGCGGGGGGCCCGGGCGCTATGCACAAATTCAACATCGACGCTGGCATTGGTGTCGAACAGCCAGCGCGTCATCGACATCAACGGGGTAATGCCGACGCCGCCCGAAAGAAACAGCACTTTCTCGGCGGGATAATCGATCGAGTTGAAATCGCCGACCGGCCCATGCACGACCAGTTCGTCGCCGACCTTTAAATTGGCATGCAGCCAATTGGATACCTTGCCCCCCGGAATCTGCTTGACGGTGATCGAAAAGCTGTAAGGAATGGACGGCGAGCTGGAGATCGTATAAGAGCGCATGACCGACTCATTGTCGATCTCGAGCTCCAGCGTCACGAACTGCCCCGGCTTGAAGAAGAACAGCACAGGCTGTTCGGCCATAAAGCAGAACGTGCGTACATCCTGGGTTTCCTGGATCACCTTCACGCAACGTACCTGATGCCGACCGTTGGTCCAGGTTTGGGTCGTGACCGGGTTGAAGTAGTTAGTTGTCATTGTCGCCTCTGCCTGACCAGCCTTCATCGCTATGCATCACCGGACCGCATTCTTCATGCAGCCAGTACCGTTGAGCTGCATTTTGGGGACGCGCCTGCTAACCGACTTACCTGACAGCGACGCGCGCTTACCTCGTGACACTCTTTATCGTCTGCAAACCACCTTTTTAGTCGTCACTACATCACCTGATGTCGCGGCTGGATAACTGGCAGGGAGGTGCCTGCCACACAATCTGTCACTCGATGCAGGTCGGGTATTAACAAAGCGCCAGGTTACGCGACAGAACAACAAGATTGAGCAATCTTGACTAACGGCCGACTCGCAGCCCTCGAGGGGGAAGCAGTGGTTTACGAGGATACTGGTATGGAACAACGTGTTTTAACTATGATGGACGACCCACTTGCCGCGGCTCGTGAGTCAACGGCCGAGATGCTGCAGACAAGAGAGCGCACCTTTTCGCTACCGCAGCCTTTTTATAACGATGCCCGCCTGTTCGCGCTTGATATGCAGGAAATTTTCGAGAAAGAGTGGCTGTTCGCCGGCATGACATGCGAGATACCGACCAAGGGTAACTTCATGACGCTGGACATCGGTGATAATCCGATCGTCATCGTGCGCGGCAGTGAGGGAACGATTCATGCGTTCCACAATGTCTGCCGCCACCGCGGTTCGCGGCTCTGCACAAAGGACAAGGGCAAGGTGGCAAAACTGGTTTGCCCCTACCACCAGTGGACCTACGAGCTTGATGGACGCTTGCTCTTCGCCGGCAGCGATATGGGTAGCGACTTCAACCTTGATCAGTTTGGCCTCAAGCCGGTCCATGCCCGCACGGCGGGAGGCTTCATCTTTATCAACTTAAACGAGGAACCGCCCGCCATTGACGAGTTTCTGGAAACGCTTGAGCATTACCTGGAGCCGTACCAGATGGACAACGTCAAGGTCGCCACGGAGTCCAGCATCGTCGAGCAAGCCAACTGGAAGCTGGTGATTGAAAACAACCGCGAGTGCTATCACTGCAACGGGGCTCACCCTGAGCTGCTGAACTCTTTGCAGGAATTTGATGACACCGACGACCCCCGCGCCACGCCGGCCTACAAGGCGCTGGTGGCACGCAAACAGGCCGACTGGGATAAGGAGCAGGTGCCTTACCAACTGACGCGCGTTGGCCAGCAGAACCGCCTGACCCGCACGCCGCTGCTGGATGGCATCGTGTCGATGACCATGGACGGCCAGCCCGGCTGCAAGAAGCTGATGGGCCGCCTGAAAAGCCCCGACATGGGCTCCCTGCGCATTCTGCACCTGCCCAACTCATGGAACCACTTCATGGGCGACCACGCCGTCGTGTTCCGCGTGTTGCCGCTTGGCCCACAGCAGACCATGGTGACCACCAAATGGCTGGTGCACAAGGACGCCGAAGAGGGTGTGGACTACGATCCTGAAGAGCTTCGCCGCGTGTGGGATGCCACCAACGACCAGGATCGTCAACTCGCCGAGGAGAACCAGCGCGGCATCAACTCCAAAGCCTACCAGCCCGGCCCCTACTCCGAGACTTACGAATTTGGCGTTATCGACTTTGTCGACTGGTACGCCAAGCGCATGCTCGAGAATCTGGAGCATGACGCCCCCTCACTGAAGCTGGCGCAAGGCTAAGCAGCACCGCCAAATGCCGGTAACGCAACGGGCCCGCCAATGCGGGCCCGTTGCGTGTGTGTGGCTGTCCACTCTGTCACGTCGACCTCCGCAAACAATGCAACTCCGTTGTCTGTTCGTCGACTCTCTGCACTGCCTTCCTTGGCAATCGCAGGGTTCTTTCCTCTAAACGCCCACCTCTTCCGGGGTCGGCATTTCCGAGCGGCTCAACCGGCAGGCGGCATACTTGAATTCGGGAATTTTCCCAAACGGGTCCAGCGCCGGATTGGTGAGTAGATTTGCCGCCGCTTCGCCATAACAGAAGGGCACGAAGACCATGCCCTCGGGCATGCCCGGGTCGGTTCTCGCCTTGAGGGTGATGGATCCTCGCCGGGTGGCGATGGTCAAATCATCGCCCGGGGCAATACCCAGTCGGATAAACTCAGCGGGCGCCAGGCTGGCCACGGCTTCCGGCTCCAGGTCGTCGAGCACCTTGGCACGCCGGGTCATGGAACCGGTATGCCAGTGCTCCAACTGACGCCCGGTGGTCAATACTGTCGGGTAGTCGTTGTCCACCGGCTCATCCGGGGGCAGTGGGCGCGTGGGTGCAAATTTCGCCCGACCGCTGGCGGTGGGAAACGCATCGCTGAAGACCACATCGTGCCCCGGCGCGTCCTCCGCCGGGCAGGGGTAGGTCACCGACTGCTCGCGCTCCAGCCGCGCCCAGGAAATGTGATCGAGGGAAGGCATGCCTTGTTTCATCTCGGCGAAGACGTCCTTTGGATGCTGGTAATTCCAGCCCAGACCGAAGCGCTTGGCGATTTCCTGGATAATCCACCAGTCCGGCTTGGCCTGGCCGGGCAGCGGCAGGGCAGCACGCCCCATCTGGACCTGACGATTGGTGTTGGTGACGGTACCGTCCTTCTCGGGCCAGGCGGAGGCCGGCAGGATGACATCGGCAAACTGGGCGGTCTCGGTGACGAAGAGGTCCTGCACCACCAGGTGCTCCAGCTTGGCCAGGGCGGCCCGCGCGTGGTCGAGGTCCGGGTCGGACATCGCCGGATTTTCGCCCTGGATATACATGCCGCGAATGGTGCCTGCGGCGATGGCGTCCATGATTTCCACCACGGTGAGCCCCGGCGCCGGGTCGAGCTTGGTATTCCACAGCTCCTCGAAGGCGGCGCGAACCTGGGCATCGCTGACCGGCTGGTAGTCGGGCATCACCATGGGAATCAGGCCCGCATCAGATGCGCCCTGAACATTGTTCTGCCCACGTAATGGGTGCAGGCCGGTGCCGGGGCGCCCGGTCTGACCACAGGCCAGGGCCAGCGAAATCAGACAGCGGGCGTTGTCGGTACCATGGGTATGTTGGGAAATGCCCATGCCCCAGAAGATCATCGCCCGCTCGGCGTTGGCGTAGAGCCTGGCCACCTCGCGGATGGTCTCGGGCTCGACCCCACACAGCCCGCTCATCGCTTCCGGGGTCATGTCCACAGTGTGCGTTTTAAGCGCCTCGAAGCCTTCGGTATGCTCGGCGATATAGGCCGCGTCATACAGCCCCTCGCTGATCACCACATTGAGCATGGCGTTGAACAGGGCCACGTCGGCCCCCGGCGAAAAGCGCACGCTCAGGTGGGCATAGGCATCCAGTGACTGACCGCGAGGGTCAAGAATCACGATCTTGGTGCCGCGCTTGGCGGCCTGCTTGAAGAAAGTGGCCGCCACCGGGTGGTTCACCGCCGGGTTGCAGCCGGTAAGGATTACCACGTCGGCCTGCTCGGCCTGCATGAAGGAGGCGGTGACCGAGCCTGAACCGATGCATTCCATCAATGCCGCCACTGAGCTTGCGTGACACAAACGGGTACAGTGATCCACGTGGTTGGAACCAAAGCCGGTACGCACCAGCTTCTGGAACAACCACGCCTCTTCGTTGGAGCACTTGGCGCTGCCGAAACCGGCCAGGGCGTCAGGGCCATGGGCCGTTTTAAGATCCACAAGCCCGCCGGCGGCGATTTCCAGGGCTTCGTCCCAGCTCGCCTCGCGGAAATGCGTTAGCGGCTTGGCCGGATCGAAGTCCGGGTCGATGCCCTTGGCAACGCCCTCACGACGAATCAGCGGGGTAATCAGCCGCGACGGATGGCGTGGATAGTCATAGCCGAAGCGCCCTTTGACACATAGCCGGTTCTGGTTGGAGGGGCCTTCGCGACCTTCCACATACAGGATCTCGTCGTCCTTGATATGGTAGGTGAGCTGGCAGCCCACCCCGCAGTAGGGGCACACCGAATCGACCTTGTGGTCGGCGGCGGTAGAATCACCGCGGCCCGCCTCATCGACCACGGTGGCGGGCATCAGCGCGCCGGTGGGGCAGGCCTGAACGCACTCGCCGCAGGCCACGCAGGTGCTATCCCCCATGGGGTCGTCGAAGTCGAAGACGATCTTCGAGGCCACGCCGCGGTTCGCCAGGCCGATGACGTCGTTGACCTGAACCTCCCGGCAGGCGCGCACACACAGGTTGCACTCGATGCAGGCATCGAGGTTGACGCGCATGGCGGAGTGGCTGTTGTCCTTCGTCAGTGCGTCTTCACGTGGCGCCACATGATGCACGGTGGGCGCCTGTCGCTCGTCGCGCCTGGGCAGCTTGCGGCGTACCGCGGTGGCATCGATGGCCAACTGGTCGGCCATGGCCCAGAAGTGGCTGGCACGGTCGGGGCTCGCTTCCCGCTCGGGCTGGTCGACCACCAGCATTTCCATGACCATCTTGCGGGCGGTATGCGCGCGCTCGGAGCTGGCGCTCTTGACCACCATGCCGGGCGTCGCCATGCGCAGACAGCTGGCGGCCAGGGCGCGCTCGCCCTCGATTTCCACCATGCAGGCGCGGCAGTTACCGTCGGCGCGGTAGCCGCTGGCGTCCTTGAAACACAGGTGGGGAATGGTTTCGCCGGCGCGCTTGGCGACCTGCCAGAGGCTTTCGCCGGGATAGGCGCTGACGTCAACACCGTCCAGCGTCAGCGTGAAGCTTGTACCTAGCGTCTGTTCGCTCGTGCTCATGTTCATCTCCCCTACCCCTTGACGATGACGTTCTGGGCGGCAAGCTCGCCGCGAAAATCCTTGAGCAGCCCCAGTACCGGATTGGGCGCCGCCTGGCCAAGCCCGCAGATGGAGGCGTCCACCATCACCTGTGAGAGCTGCGTCATCAGCCCGGCGTCCCACTCGTTGCGTTCGAGCAGGGTGAGCATCTTTTCCGTGCCCACCCGGCAGGGCGTGCACTGACCACAGGATTCGTCGGCAAAGAACGCCAGCAGATTGGTCGCGACCCCGCGCAGATCGTCCTGGTCGGAAAGCACGATCACCGCGGCGGAGCCAATAAAGCAGCCGTGCTCCTGGAGGGTGTCAAAGTCGAGGGGGATATCGGCCTTGGCCGCGGGCAGAATGCCGCCCGAGGCGCCGCCGGGTAGATAGGCCACCAGTCGATGGCCGTCGGCCATGCCGCCGCAGTACTCGTCAATCAGCTCGTTTAAGGTGATCCCCGCCGGTGCCAGATACACGCCGGGGTGCTTGACCCGACCTGAGACCGAGAAGCTGCGCACCCCCACCCGGCCATGGCGACCCTGGCTTGCAAAGGCCTCCGCGCCGCGCTGCCAGATCATCGGGATCCAGTAGACGGTCTCGACATTATTGACCAGCGTCGGCTGATCAAAGAGCCCCCTCTGGGCCACAAACGGCGGGCGATGGCGAGGCTTGCCCGGCTTGCCTTCCAGGGACTCGATCATCGCCGACTCTTCACCGCAGATGTAAGCCCCCGCGCCGCGCCGCAGTACGATATAGCCAGGCGCCACCAGGCCCGCCGCCTCGAGCTCGCCAATGGCCTCGCGTAGCACGCCATGCAAGGCCGGGTATTCATCGCGCAGGTAGATATACAGTGCCTCCGCGTCGACCGCCCAGGCGCTGACCAGGGCCCCTTCCAGGAACTGGTGCGGGGAGCGCTCCAGGTAATAGCGGTCCTTGAAGGTGCCGGGCTCGCCCTCGTCGGCATTGATGGCGCAATAGCGGGGCCCGGCCTCCTGGCGTACGAAATACCACTTCTTGAAGGTCGGGAACCCCGCGCCACCCAGGCCACGCAGATTGGCCTGCTGCATCGCCTCCATCAGTTCGTCTACCGTGACATCGCCTGCACGGCAGGCCTGAAGCAATGCCAGGCCACCCTCGCCGCGATAGTCGTCAAGGCGCTGCCAGTTGACGGGCTCGGGATGGAAGTGCCCTCCCTCGATCACCGACGCGACGCGCGCCTGGGTGGCGAACGGCACATGATAGTGCCCCACCTCGGCCACCGGTGCCGTGTCGCAGCGGCCCATGCAGGGCGCCCGCAGTACCCGCACCTGCTCGACATCCACGTTGGCTTCCAGCTGTGCCTTGAGCGCCTCGGCACCGGCCAGCTGACAGGACAGGGAATCGCAGACGCGGATAGTCACCGCAGGCGGCGCCTGCTGGTCGTCATGGATAACGTCAAAGTGAGCATAGAAGGTCGCGGTCTCGTAGACGGCGGCCATGGGCAGGTTCATGTAGGTCGCCAGGGCACGCAGATCCGCCAGCAGCAGATGGCCTCGAGCATCCTGGATGACGTGCAGGTGTTCGATCAGCAGGTCGCGGCGGCGCAGCGCGGCGTTCCGGCGTTCGTCGCCCAGAAGGTCGCGCAAGTCCTCAAGGCGGATGGGATCGAGTTCACGGCCGCGGGGCTTGCCGCGGAAGGGGCGCTTTGGAGTCACGGTCTGGACGGTCATTGGTCACTCATTATTAGCTCTACGGCTTTTTTTAACGGAGGAACGAAGACGGCACCCCGCAGGGCGCCGTCTAGGATCTCACTAACCTGCCCTCAGACGGGAGCAGACGTTGCTAGGCGGTTGCCTCAGCTATCAGGCCACGCTGCCATGGGGATCGATGACGAATTTCTTGGCCGCACCGCCGTCGAAGTCGGCATAACCCTGGGGCGCCTGATCCAGGTTGATCATCTGGACATTGACCGCATCGGCGATATTGACCTTGCCAAACAGAATAGCCTGCATCAGCGGGCGATGGTACTTCATTACCGGACACTGACCGGTATGGAAACTGTGGGACTTGGCCCAGCCGAGACCAAAGCGCATGCTCAGGGCACCCTGCTTGGCCGCCTCGTCTTCCGAACCTGGGTCTTCGGTCACGTAGAGGCCGGGAATGCCGATCTGGCCGCCCGCGCGGGTCAGCGACATCGCCGAGTTGAGCACCGTGGCAGGCGCTTCCTTGCCGTGGTTGCAGCCGCAGGCGTGGGCCTCGAAGCCGACGCAGTCGACAAAGGCATCGACCTCACGCTCGCCGAGAATCACCTCGATCTTGTCGGCCATGTCGCCGTCCTGGGTCAGGTCGATGGTCTCGCAGCCAAAGCTACGGGCCTGGACCAGGCGCTCTTCGATCATGTCGCCGACGATCACACAGGCCGCGCCCAGCAGTTGGGCGGAAACCGCCGCCGCCAGCCCGACGGGACCCGCTCCGGCGATATAGACGGTGCTGCCTGGGCCGACACCGGCTGTCACACAGCCGTGGAAGCCGGTGGGGAAGATATCGGAGAGCAGCGTCAGGTCCTTGATCTTCTCCATGGCCTGATCGGCGTCCGGGAATTTCAGCAGGTTAAAGTCGGCATAGGGGACCATGACGTATTCGGTCTGACCGCCGACCCAGCCGCCCATGTCCACGTAGCCGTAGGCGGCACCAGGACGCGATGGATTGACGTTGAGGCAGATGCCGGTCTGGCCGGACTTGCAGTTGCGGCAGCGGCCACAGGCAATATTGAACGGCACCGAGACCAGGTCGCCCGGCTTGATAAATTCAACGTCGCGACCGGCCTCGACCACCATGCCGGTGATTTCGTGGCCGAGTACCAGGCCAGGCTGGGCGGTGGTGCGGCCGCGAACCATATGCTGGTCGCTGCCGCAGATGTTGGTTGTGACGACCTTGAGAATCACGCCGTGCTCGCACTTGCGATTACCAAGGGCAAGTTCGGGATAAGCGATAGACTCAACGGCGACCTCACCCGGCCCCTTGTAGACGACTCCGCGATTGGCTGCATTCATGGCTGGCTCCTGTGGATTATTATTCTGCTCGATAGAGTGAATTGCGCTTATCCAGCCTATCTCCTCCGCCTCCCGGGACTTGCTCAGCAAAGGCATTCACATATCTATTCGAGACATCCCCGTCAGGACGGATAGATGGAGGTCGCTTTCACGACACTGTTGTTCTGAAACAGGCTCAACAATTTGCAGGTTCGGTGGCGCGTACGCCTCACCGACGCCTAACAAGAGCCACCAAGGAAACCCAATGAACAACAATGACGACCCGGTCCTGTCGCCCGGACAGGACAACACTCAGATAATGGGGCTGGATTTTCATAATCCGGTTTTCCCGCTGTCGGCGCTGGCCATTCTGGCCTTCATTCTTTACGCGCTCATCTACCCGGATGCTGCCAACAGTCATCTGGGCTTTGCCAAGAACTGGTCGATCGAACACTTCGACTGGCTGTTCATGATCGCGGGCAATATCTTTGTCGTGTTCTGCCTCGTGTTGATCTGCCTGCCGCTGGGGCGGATTCGCCTGGGCGGCAAGGACGCCAAGCCGGAATACTCGCTCGCCTCCTGGTTCGCCATGCTGTTTGCGGCGGGCATGGGCATCGGCCTGATGTTCTGGAGCGTGGCCGAACCGGTGGCCTACTACACCGACTGGTACGGCACCCCCCTGAATGCACCGGCGGGGACCCCGGAGGGCGCCAGCGCCGCCATGGGGGCGACCATGTTCCACTGGGGCCTGCACCCCTGGGCAATCTACGGCGTGGTCGCCCTGTCCCTGGCCTTCTTCGCTTATAACAAAGGCATGCCGCTGACGCTGCGTTCCGCCTTCTACCCGATACTGGGCGAGCGGACGAGGGGCTGGGCGGGCCATATCATCGACATCTTTGCCGTGCTGGCCACCATCTTCGGCCTGGCCACCTCGCTTGGCTTTGGCGCCACCCAGGCAGCCGGTGGGCTTGCCTACCTGTTCGGCATCCCCAATACCATCGGCACCCAGCTGGCGATTATCGTGGCCGTGACGGTGATTGCGCTGTTCTCGGTATGGCGGGGCATCGACGGTGGTGTCAAGCTGTTCTCGAACATCAACATGGTCATCGCCGCACTGCTATTGCTGTTTGTGGTGATCGCAGGACCGACTTTGATGATCGTGACCGGGATCGGCACCACGGCGCTGGACTACGTGGGCCACTTGCTGCCGCTGTCGAACTGGATTGGCCGCGAGGACGATACCTGGTACCACGGCTGGACGATCTTTTACTGGGCGTGGTGGATTTCCTGGTCGCCGTTCGTCGGCATGTTCATTGCCCGCGTATCAAAGGGACGCACGGTGCGTGAGTTCCTGATCGCCGTGCTACTGGTGCCGACGCTGGTCACCCTGGTGTGGATGAGCGCCTTTGGCGGCACGGCGCTTTTCCAGGCCTCAAACGGCGTAGGCGAGCTGGCCAATGGCATTGGCGACGTATCGCTGGCCATGTTCCACATGCTGGAGCAACTCCCCCTGACCAGCATCACCTCGACGCTCGCGATCATTCTGGTGCTGGTGTTCTTCATTACCTCGTCGGACTCTGGTTCACTGGTGATCGACAACATCACCGCGGGCGGCAAGACCGATGCGCCCAAGGGCCAGCGGGTGTTCTGGGCCGCGCTTGAGGGCGTGATTGCCGGCGTGCTGCTGTACGGCGGCGGCAACACGGCACTCAGCGCGCTGCAGGCAGGCGCCGTGGCCACCGGGCTGCCCTTCACGCTGGTGCTGCTGGTGATGTGCTTCAGCCTTTACATGGGGTTGCACAAGGAGTGGCGGGAGCTCAACGCCGTGCCCACCCCGGCGCGCTGATCGACGCTCTGCTGCTATCGGGGCGCCATTATCATGGCGCCCCGTTTGTGGGTGTCGTTATTGCTGCAATGGGTGCCGCTGGCAACAATGAGCACGCCGACAAAGCGCTGCATCATGCCTGAACAATGTCAACAACCCCATGGTTATACTCATGATTTATACCACCGCAATACTGTTGAGCCTGGTCGGCTATTTTGTCATCGGCCATCTGGCCGGACGACGCGTCAAGGGGCTGGATGACTATCTGGTCGCCGGTCGCAATGCGCCTACCTTCTTTATCCTGGGCACGCTGGTGGCCAGCTACCTGAGTACCAGCGCCTTTCTCGGCGAAACGGGCTTTGCCTATCAGGGCTACCCGTTCGTCATGCTGATTTTTGCCGCGGTCAGCACCTCGGGCTGCCTGCTGGGCGCGCTGGTGTTCGGCCGCTACCTACGCCGCAGCGGCGCCAAGACCGTGCCGGAGTTTTTTGGCAAGCGCTTTGCCTCGCGGCGCGTCCAGATCATTGCCGGGCTCACCACGGTGTTCGGCCTGGGGGCGTACCTGCTGGGGGTCATGCAGGGTGCGGGCATCATGTTCGCCGAGCTGACCGGCATGCCCTACTGGGTGGGTCTGGTGCTGGTGTGGGCGACCTACACCGGCTTTATTCTCTATTCGGGCTCGCCCGGTGTGATGTTGACCGATACCGTCATGTTCGTGATCTTCTCGCTGGCCGCAGTGGGCGGGTCGCTCTACGTGATCCACGACCTGGGTGGCTGGAGCGGCGTTGTCGAGGGCCTGCTGAGCCAGACCGACAAGCCCGGCATTGCCTTGTGGCACGGGGTGATCGAAGGGCCTGATGCCAGCTTCTCCTCCCCCGGCGAGGCGCTCGTCTGGGGGTTGACCCTGGGCCTCGTCTGGGCGGCGGTGCGGGCGGCCAGCCCCTGGCAGTCCAGCCGCTACCTGATGGCGCGTAACGAGCACGTGGTGATGCGCTCGGCCATGCTCACGGCGGTGGCACTCGGCGTCTTCTATGCGCTGATGATGATGACCGGTGCGGCGATCAATCTCTACGACCCGACCCTCGACCCCGAACGCTCCATGGTCTGGGTGGCGCTCAATATCCTGCCCGCCTGGCTTGGGGTGGTCATTCTGACCGGGGTATTCGCGGCCGGGCTGTCGTCCTGCTCGACGTTCCTGTCGATCATCGGCTTTAGCCTTTCCAACGATATTCTGCCCGCCTCGCTGAACGAGAAATCGGCCTTGCGCAAGAGCCGGATCGCGGTACTTGCAGCGGGACTGATCGCGCTGGTGCTGGCGCTCTTCCAGCCGCCGGCGGTCATGGCGGTGGTCTGGTTTGCCGCCACGCTGTTTGCCTCCTCCTGGGGGCCGGTGGCCCTGATGAGCATCTGGAGTCGGCGGATTACCGCTGCGGGCGCCAGTTGGGGCCTGGCGGTCGGTTTTGTCGGCAACCTGATCCTCTCCCTGATGGTGCAGGCCGAGTGGGTCAGCCTGCCGGTATACCTGCACCCGGTGTTGCTGAGCACGCTGATGGCGCTGGCGGCCATTATACTGGCGTCCGCCCTGACCCGCGTCAGCCCAGCCGAAGCCGATTACCGGGCCTCCCTGCATGAATTCGATGCCCGGGCACTGAGCGGCTGGGTGTCCGGCACCCGCTGGATCGCGCTATGCACCATGCTCTCCGGGGTCGCTATCGGGCTGTTCTTGTGGCAACAATACGCGGTTACCCTGGCGGGCTTCGCCGAGCGCTTCGGGCTCTCCTCCGGCGCGGTGCAGGGTGGCTACCTGCTGGCGGTCGGCTGCGGCGGTATGCTGCTGCTTGCCGGTGCCGTCGGCTACCGGGTGGTGCGCCCCCGCCTCCAGAACGCCGCTGCGGCGACTGCGGCCAAGGTCGACACCCCCTAGGCACAGGAAAATCAGGCGAGCCAATGACCTTTGGCCCGCCTGAATGCCCCAACCGCCCACCTGACCGGTGGGCGGTCCTCTTTGTATTCACGGCCGGGAGTCCGACAATGCCAACAAGTCATTACCAGCGTGGTCTCGTCATGGTGGTGCTGGGCGTGATGTTTCTCAGCTTCGACGGTTTGCTGATACGCCTGGCGCGCACCGACGGCTGGACCATCGTGTTCTGGCGCGGGTTATTGATGTGCTGCGTGCTGGGGCTTGTGTGCTGGGCAGGCAAGCGGCTGGCGACGCTGAGCCGTCACCCGGTTTCCTCACTTGCCTCCGCCCTGTTGCTGGGGCTGATATCCAGCCTGTTTGTGCTGGCGGTCATGAACGCCAAGGTGGCCAACGTGGTGGTAATCCTGAGCACCGCACCGCTGTTTGCCGCGCTTTTCTCGCGGATTTTTCTGGGCGAAAGCGTCGCGCTGCGAACCCTGGTGGCCATTGCCGTCTGCATGCTGGGTATGAGCCTGGTCTTCATGGGCGACGGTGCCATGGGGATGCTGGCAGGTAACCTTTACGCCCTGGCGGCAGCAGCGGCCATTGGCGGCAACCTGACGCTGCTACGCCGCTATCCAGCGATTGACACCATGACGGTGGTCGCTGGCGGCGGCCTGCTTTCGGCGGCCATTGCCCTGCCCATGGCGTCACCGCTGACCCTGGACGCCGAACGCTATGGCGTACTGGCGTTGATGGGGCTGATACAGATGCCCTTGGCCACGGTGCTGATCAACAGCGCCACCCGCTACCTGCCGTCGACTGAGGTGGCGCTGTTCTATCTGGTCGAAACCGCGCTGGGCACGCTATGGGTCTGGTGGCTATTGGGCGAGACGCCTGGCGTCTCGACGCTCATGGGAGGGGCGGTCGTGATCACGGTGCTGGTGCTGCACGCCTGGCGCGGCTTGCACCTGGAACGCCAGCGCCTTGAACTGTATCCGGGCTGGGTTGGCAAATAGCCCGTCCAGCCGTGAAAAAGCCCGCCGAGAGGCGAGCTTAAAAGGCGATTGAATACAGTGTGATAAAGGCACCTCAGCGCAGCACGCCTTCCTCCTTGAGTAGCGTAAAAATCGCCTCGGCGCCCTGTTCGGGTGTCACATCGTTCAACAGTTGTCCGCCGCCGCTGTCGGCCTTGGCCGCTGCTGCCTTGAAACGGTCTCGCGCCGAGGCTGACTTGACGATTTTTAGCCGTTTGGGCCGCTTGCGTGCGGGCTGCACACGCCACTGGGTTTGCAGCTCATCGGTCACGCTGGCGCAGGCACAATCCGCCAACTCACCGCGTCGTGCTGGGCCGAAGGCGCTCTGGCGCGCGGCCGGGGCACTGCTATCCACCGTGGCGATGGCCGGTAAGCGTACCTTCAGGCGGCGGCGTTTGCCCCGTGGCAGCGCCTGCAGCACCGTGGCGACACCCTGCTCGATGCTTTCGATTTCCGCCAGGCCACTGACCACCGTCCAGCCGAGTGTCTCGGCCAGCATATAGGGCACCAGACCCGAGCCCTCTCCCGTCTCGGCGCGCGTCCCCGTCAGCACCAGCTGCGGCGCGGCGAAGCGCAGTATGTTGGCCAAAGCCGGAACGACGTCGGCATCCGAGTCCTGCTGAATGCGTTTGACCCTGCTGATGCCCATCCCCAGATAGCCACGCATGGCGTCCTCGCAGGATTCACCACCATCGCCTGCATGCATGAGTTGAACGCTGGCATCACCCAGGGACAGCGCCATTTCCACCGCGCGGGCATCATGGTCGGCACGCCGCGCCCGCCCGGTCAGCGGATGACGCCCCACCGACACCAGAACAGCAACGCTGAGCTCAGCGTTATTCAATGTGTTGACGTTATGCGGCATCGCGATTCTCCTGCTGCTGTTCTCGATAACGCTCGACACGTGCGACCAGCGCGGCGAGGATTTCGCCGGCGTCGCCGATGACGGCGAGATCGGCTCGCTTGACCATATCGCACCGCTCGTCCAGGTTAATGGCAACGACCTTCTCGCAGGTCTGAATACCCTGGAGGTGCTGTATGGCCCCCGAAATGCCCACCGCCACATAGACGCGCGCGGACACCCAGGTGCCAGATGCGCCTACCTGACGATCGCGGGCCATGAATCCATCGTCCACGGCGACGCGCGATGCTCCCTTGGCCGCACCGAGCACCTGGGCGGCGTGGTGGTAGCCCTCCCAATCCTTGACACCATTCCCGGCCGACAGAATGAACTCCGCCTCTGCCAGTGACACGCTGGCGGGATCGACGGGGACTTCGCCCATGTCCTCGATACGTCCCAGCACGTCGGGCATAGGCTGGTTCAGCTCGACCGGCTGGGCGGCATGACGGGTCTCGCTGACCGGCTCGGCGCATTCTGCAAGCGCCAGCACAACGCGTGGCAGGTGGCGGGTAATATCGCTCGTACCGGCGGCACCGCGTGCCGTACAACGCCATCCGGTTGCGCTATGTTCATCCGCCTCGACCTGCCAGACCTGGGTCGCTGGACGCTCACCCAGCCGCACGGCCAGGCGCCGCCCCTGCTCGCCGCCACCGAGCGGTGAGTCGGGCACCAGCCAGAAGCGGGGTGCCATCTCCCGCTCTACGGCGCTCAAGGCCGCCAGCCGCGCCTCCGGAGCAAAGCCCGCATAGACCTCGTCATCCAAGTGCACAATGCGATCAATACCGGCGTCGCCCAGTGCCGCTTCTTTATGCTCGCCAAACACAATCGCTACCACGGCGCCGGGATGCTCGCCATCGGCATCCGCCATTTGCCGGGCCAGCCCCAGCAGGTCCTTATCGTGACCTGACAGTCGCCCGCCGGTCAGATCAGGCACCACGGCCACCAGGAAGGCGGGATCTTCAATGGTTACTGTGCGGCGGCTGTCTTGAGGAGCCGCTGTTGTCGCGGCGGCCTGCCCGCCTTGCTGAAGACCGCTACGGTCAATACGCTTGATGCCATTGGGGCCGATAAAGCCGGCCGCACGGGGGTTCTTGCGCACCACACCGTTGGGCCCAAACCACTCACTGGCGCCTCCGTTGCCCATCTCGGCAAGCACACTGGCATGCTCGGGATGCAGACGGTTGCGGGCGATCCACTCGCGACGCGGATCGCGGCGCTGATTGTAGCGAATAGTCTCACTCATACGATCACCTCTTCAGCTGTCGTCGTTGCAGCGGGCTGGCGGGACGCGCCGGACGCCTCCCCGGCGGGACGCTCCACCAGGGCATCCGCCACCAGTTCAGCGATATCGCGCACCTCGGCGCTGGTATCCACCACGCCTTCCAGCATCGCCGTGCACTGGGGGCAGCCCACCGCGACCAGCTCGGCGCCGCTCTCCTTGACGTCATTCATGCGCATGTCGGGAATCCGCTGCTTGCCGGGAATATCGGTAATTGGCGCGCCGCCACCGCCGCCGCAGCAGCGCGAGCGCGAGCCGGAGCGCTCCATCTCCTTGACCTCGATGCCCAGCGCCTTGAGCACGTTGCGGGGCGCCTCAAACTCGCCGTTATAGCGCCCCAGGTAACAGGGGTCGTGATAGGTGACGCTGCCGCCCTTCCAGGGGGAGAAGGCCAGCCGGCCCGCGTCATACAATTCCGCAATGAAGGTGCTGTGATGACGTACCTCATAGACGCCACCCAGCTCGCCATACTCATTGCCCAACACATGAAAGCTGTGGGGGTCACAGGTGACGATCTGCTGGAAGCGGTACTTGGAAAGGGTGGCAATATTGCGCTTCGCCAGGGACTGGAACGTTGCTTCGTCGCCCAGACGCCGTGCCACGTCACCGCTGTCACGCTCTTCATCTCCCAGGACCGCGAAATCCACCTCGGCGGCGCGCAGCACCTTGACCAGTGCGCGCAGGGTGCGCTGATTACGCATGTCAAAGCTGCCGTCACCCAGCCACAACAGCACATCGACCTGTTGGAGGTCTGCCATGCGAGGGAGGTTGAGATCCGCCGCCCAGTTGAGCCGTGAGCCGGGATCAAAACCGCCGAGGTTGTCGGTGGCGATCAGGTTGTCGAGCACCTCGGCGCCCTTGTTGGGGGTCTTGCCTCGCTCTAACGTCAGGTGGCGGCGCATGTCGACAATCGCATCCACGTGCTCGATCATCATCGGGCACTCTTCGACACAGGCGCGGCAGGTCGTACACGACCACAGCGTCTCGGCGTCCACCAGCGACGCGCCCTCCGGCAATGCAGCAGGGGCCACGATCGGCCCATGGGGGGTACCGTGGTGCTCACCCACCGGTTTGCCGGGGTAAGGCGTGCCAGCGTAATTGGCATCACTGCCACCGGCCATGCCGACGACCATGTCCTGGATCAGTTTCTTGGGGTTGAGCGGCTGACCCGCGGCAAGGGCCGGACACGCCGCCTCGCAGCGGCCGCACTGTACGCAGGCATCGAAGCCCAGCAGCTGATTCCAGGTGAAATCGGCGGGCTTTTCCACGCCCAGGGGCGCCGCCTCGTCCTCCAGGTTCAGCGCCTTGAGGCCCGTTGAACGACCGCCGCCCCCTTTCTTGGTTGAAAAGCGCTCGGGCCGACGGTGGAAAGCCAGATGCAGGGCGCCTGCAAAGGCGTGCTTCATGGGACCGCCCCAGGTCATGCCGAAGAACATTTCGCCCAGGCCCCAGGCCACTAAGCCCACCAGCACCACCACAAGGAACCAACTGGCGCTTCCTTCAAGCAAGCCTTCGGGTAGCAGGCCCACCGTGGGCAAGGTGATCAGGAAGACACTAACCGAAAACGCCATCAGGCTCTTGGGCAGGCGCATCCAGGGGCCTTTGGAGAGGCGCGCCGGAGGATTGATACGCCGCCGCGCCACGAAGAGGCTGCCGATGAACATTGAGGCACTGGCAAGCAGTAATAACCCACCCAGCAGCGGGTTGGCGATACCCAGACCATGCACCAGGATCATCAGCACGGCGGCGGCCACGAAGCCACCAGCGGTGGCCACGTGGGTATTGGAGATCATTTTGTCGCGGGCGACGACATGGTGCAGGTCCACCAGGTAACGGCGCGGCAACGCCGCCAGCCCCTTGAACAGGTTGACGGGTGCTGGCCGCCCCTGACGCCACAGGCGTATACGGCGCAAGGCACCGATCACCGCCAGGGCCAGGGCAGTAAAAATCAGTATCGGAAGTATTGTATTTAGCATCACAGCTCACCTAACGGGCGAGCTGGAAGCTGGAAGCCGGAAGCCGGAAGAAAAGGGCAAAGCGCTGCGATTCACTTCCAGCTTCTAGCTTCTGGCTTCCAACTGGTGGTTAAAAATCCTTGCAGATCCGCAGGGCGTCGTAGATCGCGGCGTGCGTATTACGCGGCGCCGTGCAGTCACCCAGACGGAACAGCAGGAAGCCATCGCTATTGGCGCCGCCCTCTTCCATCAGGCAGGGCTGCGCCTGGGCGGCGTAGAGCGCCTCAAGGTCCACCTGGCCTTTGTTGCGGGATTGTTCCTTGAGGTCATAGTAAAGCGCCTCATCGGGACGCACGCCGTTCTCCACCACCACCTGATCGACCACGCGCTCCTCCAGGGCACCGGTGTACTCATTCTCGAGCACCGCCACCAGGCCGTCACCTTCACGGTAGACCTTATGCAACATCAGGTCGGAGGACATGATCACCTCTTTCTCGTAGAGGCTGCGGTAGTAGGTGGGGAAGGTGGTACCGCCCACCGCCGCGCCGGGCTTGATATCGTCGGTGACGATCTCTACCTTGGCGCCCTTTTCGGCAAGGAAATCCGCCGCCGAGACGCCGGAAAATTCGCAGATGGCGTCATAGATCAGCACGTTATTGCCGGGGGCCACCTTGCCGGAGAGTATATCCCAGGTGCTGACCACCAGGCTTTCCCCGGTATCCTCAGAGTAGCCCCACTCCGGATGCTGACTGAGGAAGGGTTGGCCGCCCGTCGCCAGCACCACGATATCCGGACGCAGGTCGAGCAGCGCCGCCTCGTCGGCGCGGGTGCCCAGGCGCAGGTCGACGTCAAGCCGCGCCAGCTCCAACTGAAACCAGCGGGTGATACCGGCGATCTGGTCGCGTTGTGGGGCCTGGGCGGCAATGGTGATCTGTCCGCCCAGCGCTTCAGCCGCCTCGAACAGGGTGACATCGTGGCCGCGCTCGGCGGCAACGCGGGCGGCTTCCATACCGCCGGGGCCACCGCCCACCACCACGACCTTGCGCTTGGCGCCCTCGGTCTTCTCGATGATATGCGGCAGGCCCATGTATTCCCTGGATGTCGCCGCGTTCTGGATACACAGCACGTCCAGACCCTGGTACTGGCGGTCGATGCAGTAGTTGGCGCCCACGCACTGCTTGATCTGGTCCACCTGGCCCATCTTGATCTTGGCGATCAGGTGCGGGTCGGCAATATGCGCCCGGGTCATGCCCACCAGATCCACATAGCCCCCTTCGAGAATACGCTGGGCCTGGTTGGGATCCTTGATGTTCTGGGCGTGGATCACCGGCACATTGACCACTTCCTTGATCCCTGCCGCCAGGTGCAGGAAAGGCTCCGGCGGGTAGGACATGTTGGGGATGACGTTGGCCAGGGTGTTGTGGGTGTCGCAGCCGGAGCCGATCACGCCAAAGAAATCCACCTGGCCGGTGGCATCGTAGTAGGCGGCGATCTGCTTCATGTCGTCGTGGGAGAGGCCGTCCGGGTGAAACTCGTCACCGCAGATACGCATGCCGACGCAGAAGTCGTCACCCACCTCGGCGCGTACCGCCTTCAGCACCTCCAGGCCGAACTTCATGCGCCCCTCGAAGCTGCCGCCCCACTCGTCCTCGCGCTTGTTGACCCGGGGGCTCCAGAACTGGTCGATCAGATGCTGGTGCACGGCGGAAAGCTCGACGCCGTCCAGCCCACCTTCCTTTGCCCGGCGAGCCGCCTGGGCAAAGTCGCCGATGATGCGCCAGATTTCTTCCTCTTCGATGGTCTTGCAGGTGGAACGATGCACCGGTTCACGGATCCCTGACGGCGATAGCAGGGTCGGCCAGTCGAAGCCGTCCCAGCGTGAACGGCGCCCCATGTGGGTGATCTGGATCATGATCTTGCCGCCATGCTTGTGCACGGCGTCCGCCAGGTTCTGAAAGTGCGGGATGATACGGTCGGTGGAAAGATTAACCGAGCTCCACCAGCCCTGGGGGCTGTCGATGGACACCACCGACGAGCCACCGCAGATGGATAGACCACAGCCACCCTTGGCCTTTTCCTCGTAGTACCTGACGTAGCGCTCAGTGGTCATGCCCCCGTCGGTGGCGTGTACCTCGGCGTGGGCGGTACTGACCACGCGATTGCGAATGGTCAGCTTGCCGATCTCGATCGGCTCGAAAATTGCGTCAAATGCCATGATTTTCTCTCCTCATTCCCGCGGTTAGCGGGTGGCGTCGTTCAGCGGCCCAACGTTGAAGACACCCACATCACAACCAGGCTCAGCGGCACTCTGTGTCTGCTCAGCGACGGTACGCAAGTCGCTGCCACGCGCGGCAAGAATCTGGTCCATGGCCCCGGCAAACCAACCGGTGAACATGTACTCTTCCTTTTTTCCTGTCTTGCCAAGCTGGTAAACAAAGGCACTGTGCTCCAGCCGCACTCTCGCCGTACCGGCTTCGAGGTCGATGTGTTCGGTAATGAAGAGTCCCCAGCCGCGCTGGGAGAGGCGCGTCATGTAATGTTCGAAGACGGCCACGCCCTCGATCCCATGGCATTCGGCTTCTTTCTCGCACCAGTGCCAGGCACTCTTGTAACCAGCGTGGTACAGGATCTCTGCGTACTTCTCGGCACCCAGCGCCTCTTCGACGGCCACATGGTTGTTGATAAAGAAGTGTCGCGGCACATACAGCATCGGCAGGGCGTCGCTCGTCCAGACGCCGGTCTCGCTATCCACTTCGATAGGCAGTGCGGGGGCCAGTTTGGTCACGGTTGTATTCCTCAAAATCTTTGTTATGTCAGGTTATCGACGGGGCTAACCCCTCACTTCGGAGACAGCCGCCTGTGCTTATT
Organism: Halomonas sp. G11; assembly: GCF_001663515.1. NCBI lineage: Bacteria > Pseudomonadati > Pseudomonadota > Gammaproteobacteria > Oceanospirillales > Halomonadaceae > Halomonas > Halomonas sp. G11. Next base: position 122,234 of record NZ_LYXG01000001.1, on the reverse strand, counting down.
CAGGCGCCCCAGACATCCTTGAGCACGCGCACCCAGTTCTCGCCCATGATCTTGCGCACCTGGGACTCGCTCATGCCGCGCTTCAGGAGCGCCTCGGTCAGATTGGGGAACTCCCCGATGGTGCGAATCCCTTCAGGGTTGATGATCGTGCCAAAGTCCGTCAGGCGGCGGGCATAGCCCTTGTCATGGGTCAACCACTCGAAGAATTCATGGTCATGCCCCTGGGTGAAGTCGGTGCCGATACCAATGGCATCCTCCCCCACGATGTTCATGATGTACTCGATGGCCTCGCAGTAATCGTCGATGGTGGAATCAACGCCCTTCTTGAGAAACGGGGTAAACATGGTGACGCCGACAAAGCCGCCGTGGTCGGCAATGAACTTCAGCTCTTGATCGGATTTATTGCGCGGATGCTCCTTGAGCCCGGAAGGCAAGCAGTGGGAGTAGCAGACCGGCTTCTGGGACTCGAGGATGACTTCCTCGGAGGTCTTGGCGCCCACGTGCGAGAGGTCGCACATGATGCCGACACGGTTCATCTCGGCCACGATTTCGCGACCGAAGCCGGACAGGCCGCCGTCGCGCTCGTAGCAGCCGGTTCCCACCAGATTCTGGGTGTTGTAGCACATCTGTACGATGCCCACGCCCAACTGCTTGAAGATCTCGACATAGCCGATCTGATCCTCAAAGGCGTGGGCGTTCTGGAAGCCGTAGATGATGCCGGTCTTGCCTTCTTCCTTGGCCCGGGTGATATCCGCCGTGGTTCGCACCGGGCGCACCAGGTCGCTGCATTCGGCCATCAACTGGTTGGACCTAACGATATTATCGACGGTCGCCTGGAAACCTTCCCATACCGAAACCGTACAGTTGGCAGCGGTCAGACCGCCGCGCCGCATATCTTCAAGCAGCTCACGGTTCCATTTGGCGATGATCAGACCATCGATGACGATAGCGTCATCGTGCAATTCTGTAGGGGACATGGCTAAGCTCCGACATTGATGAATGTAGCGAGCATAGCGCTGACGTCGGGATGGGCTGCTCTTGGAAACGACAGCGGAAATTCCAAAAGCGTCATGGTGTCGCGAACACCACCACTCGTCGCGCACCTTCAAAACATTTATCGCAGCGTCACGCTGACATGGAGAGTAGCAGTCATAAAAAAACGTGCTGCCCGACACCGGGCAGCACGTTATGAAGATAGGTTATCCAGTGGCTATCAGTTCATCAGCGATACGCTGGCAAACGTCGGTTCTCCCTGTGCATTGGCAAGCGCCTGTTGAGCGCCCGAGTAAGGCTCTAGCGCATTCGATCCGTTCCCCCACTGCCTGATTAACGGCGGCGACTTGCTCCCATCGCTCTTGCGCTCAAACCCAGCCAGGCGTTCATTTCTCGGCGGCACACCGAAATACTCGCGGTAGCACTTGGAGAAATGAGGAGTCGAAACGAAACCGCACACAGAGGCAATCTCGATGATCGACAACGGGGTTTGCTTGAGTAATTGTCGGGCACGCACCAACCGCAATTTCAGGTAATACTTGGACGGCGAGCAGAGCAGGTAGCGTTGGAATAACCGCTCTAGCTGGCGGCGCGACACATTGACGTACCTTGCCAGTTCATCGAGCTCGATCGGTTCTTCAAGGTTGGACTCCATCAGCGCCACAATCTCAAGCAGCTTGGGCTGGGTCGTGCCCAATACGTGTTTCAGAGGAACACGCTGCTGATCCTGTTCGTTACGCACGCGCTCGCAGATAAACATTTCGGAGATACCCGCCGACAGCTCGCGGCCATGGTCATGACCAATCAGGTGGAGCATCATATCGAGCGGTGCGGTGCCCCCCGACGACGTGAATCGATCACGGTCAATTGAGAAGAGATTGGCGTTCAGGATGACGTTGGGGAACGCCTCCTGCATCGACGCCAAACACTCCCAGTGGATGCTGGTTTCATAATGATCAAGCAGCCCCGCCTGGCCAAGCGCCCAACTGCCTGTGCATACCGAACCTAGACGCCTCAATTGGCGCGACTGGGACTGAAGCCAGCGTACGTGCTCGCGGGTGACACTGCGATGAGGGCCTACGCCGCCGCAAACGACCACCCACTCGAGCGAGAGCGGGGAATGCATGGAGGCATCAGGCGTTACCTGCAAACCATCGCTGGCACGTACGGGCAAGCCGTCCTGGGTCAGGGTATACCAGCGGTACAGCTCGCGCCCGGCCAATTGATTGGCCATCCGCAAAGGCTCTATGGCAGAGGCCAGGGAAATCAATGTGAAGTTATCCAACAGTAGAAAGCCCAGCGTTTGCGGTTCGCCCGAACGATTTGGTGTTGCTGTCTGGTCATTTGCTTGATGAGAGTCCATCTTTCCTACCTCGGTCACCTGTCAGTTATCAAGTTTTCTTATTGGTATAGGCGTCGCTGGCGTTGTTCGGCTTCCCGTTGCTGAGTCACATTGTCACTCACGCATGGGTACTGCTCTATTAGTCGTATATTGGCACGAATCGTTTAAAACACGACAAATTTTATCTCGCAAATCTGGCAGCGAGTCGCAAATAAAACGCTCGATGTCGTTTTCAAACCGCTAGCTGTGATGGCTCGTCAGAAGGGTGGATAGGCATGGCCAAATGGCCATGCGATACCTGATTAATGAGCGCCTTACAGCACCACCTCATAACCCTCGAACTTGGGCGGACCGAGATAAATGCCCTCGGGCGACTTGGCATTGGCATGAGCCTTGCGAAAGGCGTCTGAGCGAGTCCAGTCGCGGAAGGCCTCTTCCGATTCCCAAACGCTGTGGGAAATGAACACGGTGTGGTCTTCCTGGCTTTCGCCCTGCAGCATATGAAACTGCTTGAAGCCCGGCACGTCTTCCAGATGTGAATCACGGTTGCGCCACACCTCTAAAAAGTCCTCTTCACGGCCTGGGGCAATACGAAAACGGTTCATGGCGATATACATGATGCCTCTCCTCTTGAACGGGTCCTGCTGAGTTGATTACGCAAACGGTGGCTTGATGGTAACGTCGTGGCCTAGCGGCGAATAGACTTAGTGGCGAAATGCCCTCAACCGCCAAGGTAAGGTATGGCTAAGGCACCTGTTCAGGTTGTTTGGTTCAAACGCGATTTACGTATCCATGATCACACGCCGCTCGCCACCGCTGCCGCGGCGGGCCCCGTGCTGCCTGTCTTCGCCATCGAACCCGAGCAGTGGCAAGCGCCGGATAGCGCCTTGCGCCACTGGCAGTTTGCCGCTGACTCGCTTATCGACCTTTCCCACGCACTGAAGACCCTAAGCCTGCCGCTGTGCCTCTGGCAGGGCACTATGATTGAACTGCTCGCTACGCTGAAAGCCCGCTATGGCGACCTGGTTCTTCATTCCCATCAGGAAACCGGCAATGGCTGGAGCTTTGAGCGCGATAAAAGGGTCCGTCGCTGGTGCCGTCAACAGGGTATTGAGTGGCAGGAAGCGCGCCAGCATGGCGTAGTGCGAGGCTTGAAGTCCAGATCGGAAAATCGCAACGCCTGGGAAAAGCAGTGGGAAGCGCTAATGACGGCACCTACCTTCCCGGCCCCGCAAAACGCCCAAATGGCCGAGGGGTGGCAAGCCTTCCACCACATTGACGTTGATCAGCTTCACAGCCTGACGCTTGGATGTGATAAAACACCCTGCCCCGAGCGTCAGCCAGGCGGCCGCAACGAAGGACGCGCGCTATGGCGCAGCTTTGTCACTCAACGCGGGCGGCGCTATCGCGGTTCCCTATCCAAGCCGCTTCTAGCCTGGGAGTTTGGCTCACGGCTTTCGCCCCACTTGGCCTGGGGCACGCTCTCCATGCGTGAAGTCGTCCAGTCGCTGCGCCGCCAGCGGCAAAAGCATGCAGACGACACCGCCTGGGCTCGCTCACTGCGCGCCTTTACCTCGCGGCTTTACTGGCACTGCCACTTTATGCAAAAGCTGGAAAGTGAGCCGAGCATCGAGTCGCAAACCCTCCACCCGGCGCTGCGCGGCCTCCGGGAACGCGACCCCGACCACCCCAACCTGATTGCCTGGAAGAACGGCCAAACCGGCGTACCGCTGGTGGATGCCTGCATGCGCAGCCTGACCGCCACCGGCTGGCTCAACTTTCGCATGCGCGCCATGCTGATCTCCCATGCCACCTTTGGCCTGGGGCTACACTGGTATGAACCTGCTCTTCATTTGGCACGGCTATTTACCGACTTCGAGCCGGGTATCCACTACCCCCAGGTGCAGATGCAGGCTGGCGCCACGGGCACCAATGCACTGCGGGTCTACAACCCCATCAAGCAGGCAGAAGATAATGACCCCAACGGCGAGTTTGTCGCCCGCTGGGTGCCGGAGCTCACGGCCCTGCCGTTAGAGTGGCGCGCCAAGCCCTGGGCACTGCCGGAAAGCCTGCGTCGGCGGTTCGATTTTCAGCCGAACGTAAACTACCCCATCCCCCACGATTTTGAAGCCGAGGCGCGCCACTGGAAGAAAATGCTGTATGACCTCAGGCGAACGCCCGAGGCAAGAGAAGACAGCCAAGCCATTGTGGATAAGCTGGCCAGTCAGCATCGGCCTCCCACTAGGCGCGCTAAAAAAGCAAAACCCGCCAATCGCCAGCAGCTTTCGCTGTTTGACGATGGCGGGCTCGATAACGCTTAGCCGCTGGTTAGCAATGTCTTAAAACAATGCTGACTTACAAGCCGCCTACGCAGACGTACTTGAGCTCGGTGAACTCATCCAGACCATGGTGCGAGCCTTCACGGCCCAGCCCGGACTCTTTCACGCCGCCGAACGGCGCCAGCTCGGTTGAGATCAGCCCTTCGTTGACGCCGACCATGCCGTACTCCAACTGCTCCATGGTATGCCAGATGCGGCGGTAGTCGGTGGCGTAGAAGTAAGCCGCCAGACCAAAGGGCGTGTCGTTGGCCATCTGGATCGCCTCTTCATCGCGCTGGAAGCGGAACACCGGTGCGACCGGGCCAAAGGTCTCTTCACCGGCCGCGGCCATTTGGGTGGTCATGTCCGCCAGCACCGTGGGCGTAAAAAAGCGCTCGCCAGCGGCGTGAGGCTTACCACCGCAAAGCAGCCGCGCGCCTTGGCTCAAGGCGTCGTCTACATGGCTCTGAACTTTGTCGACTGCCGCCTGGTTGATCAGCGGGCCAATAACGCTGCCCTCGGTCAGGCCATCGCCAACTTGGAGGGCCTGGACACGCTCGGTGAGCTTGCTGACGAACGCCTCATAAATACCGTCCTGCACCAGGAAGCGATTGGTGCACACACAGGTCTGCCCGGTGTTACGGAATTTAGACGCTATGGCGCCATCCACGGCGGCATCGATATCGGCGTCGTCAAAGACGATAAAGGGCGCGTTACCGCCCAGTTCCATGGCGGTTTTCTTAACCGTGCTGGCACACTGGGCAAGCAAGTGCTTGCCCACCGGGGTAGAGCCGGTAAACGAGACTTTGCGCACCCGCGGATCAGTAGTCAGTACCTCACCCACCGCTGCCGGTTTCGATGCCGTCACCACATTGATGGTGCCCGTCGGCAAGCCCGCTTCCAGCGCCAAGTACGCTGCCGCCAGGGCGGTGAGCGGCGTGGCTTCGGCGGGCTTGATGACCACGGTGCAGCCTGCGGCCAGGGCCGGGGCGCACTTGCGGGTAATCATCGCCAGCGGAAAGTTCCACGGGGTGATGGCGGCGACCACGCCGACCGGCTCGCGCAGCACCAGCAGGCGCTTGTCCGCGCCGTGGCTGGGCAGGGTTTCCCCGGCCATGCGCTTGGCTTCTTCGGCAAAGAACTCAATGAAGGAGGCGCCGTAGACGACTTCGCCCTTGGCTTCCGCCAGCGGCTTGCCCTGCTCCAGGGTCATCAGGCGGGCCAGGTCATCGGCGTGCTCATGGATCAGCTCAAACCAGCGGCGCAACAAGGCCGAGCGCTGTTTTGCCGGTGTCGCGCGCCAGGCGGGCCCGGCCTCGTAGGCGGCCGCCACGGCATCACGGGTATCGTCAGCGCCCAAATCGGCCACCTGGGCGATTGTCTCGCCGGTGGCGGGGTTATCCACCACGAAGGTCTGCTGGCCCTTGCGCCATTCGCCGCCCACCAAGGCAGGTACGCCATCATGCAACCACTGTTCGATAAAGCTCATACATTGCTCCTGAAAAGCCTTGGTCTTGAAAACATATCTCGACGACTTGGCTAAGGTTTATAGATCCGCTCGCATATGGCGATCGCTATAGTCACGCCCATAGGTACGCAGCGCGTGCATATACAGACCGATACCGAGCAATACCCAAACGGCAAAGATCGTCCATTCCGCAACGCCCAACGCTGCCGGGCTGCCCGGTAGATAGAGGCACGCCATGCCGAAGGACAGAATGATCGCCAGCGTGCCGCACAGCTTGCCGTTGCTCACCTTGAAAGGACGAGGCATATCAGGCTCGCGTACGCGCAAGACCATGAAAGACACCGCCACAAACAGGTACGCCAGTACGATCCCCAAGCCTCCCGCGTTGACGATCCACACAAGCGCAGGACGACCGAACAGCGGCGCCAGGCAGGAGAGAAAGCCCATCAGAAAGATTGCGTTGGTGGGCGTTTTGTAGCGCGGGTGCAGCTTGGCGAACGTGGCAGGCAACATGCCCGCATTGGCAAGCGCATAAATGGCCCGCGAGCCACCAATGTAGAAAGCGTTCCAACTGGTAATGATACCCGCAATACCGGCCATTACCATCAGGTTACCGGCCCAGGACGCATTAAATAGACGTTCCATGGCATCGGGTACGCTGAGCGAACTGGCGGCGATCGCGTCGCTATCCAGGGCCAGGCTGGTGGCCAGAATAATCAGCGAGTACCACACCACGGCCAGAATCACCGACACCATCAGCACCTTGCCGATTGCCTTGTAAGGCAGGTTGATCTCTTCCGCGGCCTGGGGGATGACATCAAAGCCGACAAACAGAAACGGCACCATTACGATGACCGCTATGACACCCGCCATGACACTGCCTTCAGACTGCGAAAACAGCGGCATCATATTGGCGGTGTTACCCTCAAACAGCGAGCCGGTGACGAACATCACCCCGACTAACAGAATGACGCTAGTGACGACTTTCTGCAGCAGTGCGGCGGTACTTACCCCGAAGTAGTTGATGATCATCATGGCAATCGAGCCGCCCACGCCAACCGCGACCCAGGTGGCTTTGACTTCCCACCCGGCGATAGTCCACAAATGCCCCACCGCGTAATTCGGCGCCAGGTGTTCTACCACTGTCGGCAAGGCCACCGCCTCGAACGCGACCACGCTCAAATAGCCCAATATGATGGCCCAGGTACAGAAGAAAGACGGCCAATGGCCAAGCGCCCGGTAGCTGTAGACATGCTCGCCGCCGACTTTAGGCATGGCCGAGGCCAGCTCCGCATAGGTCAGGCCAACGAGTACAATCGCTAACCCGCCGATAATAAAAGCTAGAATGGCCCCTACACTGCCAGCCGACTGAATCGCGGTGCCGGTGAGGACAATCCAGCCCCAACCGATCATGGCACCAAATGCCAGGGCTAATACGTCACCGCGGGCCAACACCCGGACGAGCTTGGCTTGTTCTGAAGAAGACGTTGTCATAACACAGAGTCCTGCAATTTATTGGAGGTTGTCATCAGCGCTCTGAGGCGCGGTTTCTGAAGCCTGTCAAAAACAGTATAAGCGCACGCTAGCAGGCGGCAGACACAACGCGAGTGGACCACTTCGGATTTCGACTAGACCACTATTCCAATGCACCGAATAGGTGCAGGCTATATCGGCGACTTTCGTTGCACAGCCCGGTAATAGCCGCCTTAACGCACAACAGGAGACCTTCAAGATGGACCATAAGGAGGCTTTGCACCACTTTGCCCATCTGTATGCCCACCAGCCACAGCAGCTAAGCAAGCAGGTACGCATTGAATTGGCGCTGCGTCAGGCGATTACCCGACAGTGGCCCACCGGGCTTCGTCTACCCTCTCACCGTGCCCTGGCAAGCACCGTGGGGGTGGCCCGCCAAACCCTGGCCCAGGCCATCAAGACACTGCTCGATGAACAATTGCTGCAAACGGCCCATGGGCAGGGCACCTGGACCAACAAGCCCGTGGCCGCGGCGACCCAAGTGCCAACCCGCCTCCACCTTTCCGAGCGTGCCCAGCGCGTATTGAGTGGCCCCGGCGCCAGCATGATTCAAAACGGGTCCTTCGTCCCCGGCATTCCCGACATCGCCCAGTTCCCGATGCGCAAGTGGCGTCAGCTTTATGCGAGCGTGACGGTGCCGCAGAACGCCCTTCTGCTGTCTTACTCCACCGGCGGCTATGGCCCGCTCAAGCGAGCGATTCGCGATTTTCTGGCACGCTGGCGCAAGGTTCACTGCGATACTGAACAAATCATTATCACTGACGGTACCCATAATGGCATTGAGCTATGCGCCATGGCGCTTGCAGACGTGGGGGATAGCGTTGCCATTGAATCACCCTGCTACTGGGGAGCGCGCAATGTGTTCAGCGCCGCAGGGCTTACGATTGAAATGCTGCCGTGGCGGCCTGACGAGGGCCATCGGCTGCCCAGCGCGCTAAATGCGAGCCCCCTGGTCTATCTGACCGGCTCTCATCATTACCCACTCAGCGTACCCACTAACGCCGAGCATAAGCGCCGCCTCTGCGATGCCTTATCGCCCACCTACGTAATTGAGGACGATTACGAGTTTAACCGAGACGACCACGCCAACCTCCTCTTCGACCCGCGTTCCGAGCGCCACTTGCTGGTTGGTTCGTTTTCCAAGATGATGTTCCCTGGGCTGCGCCTGGGCTATCTGGTGGTCCCCCGGCACCTGGCCGAACCGATGAACCGCCTGCGCAGTGAACTGTTCCGCGAAGGCCGCATGCTGGATCAAGCCGTACTGGCGCAGTTCATGTTTGACGGCGACCTGGATACCTGGTGCCACCGTATTCAGCGCGATTACTTAGGCCGCCAGCAGGTGCTGCATGATCAGTTGCGCACCCTGCCACAGGTGCGCAGTGTTTCAATGCCGAGCAGTGCCATCAGTCTTTGCATCGAGTTTGAGCCGGGCATCAACGATGTACAGATCGCCCAGACATTATTGAAAGAACATTTGGTAGTGCGCCCGCTGAGTCCGGTATGCGCCAAGCACGATCCAAGGGTTGGCCTGGTGATGGGTGTGGGGATGCTCTCGGGAGAAACATTAGTGCGTGAAGCCCAACGCCTGCGTCGCTGTCTAGAGGCTTTGTTGCGCTAATGGCTGAACCACGCCCCAGGTGATTTACCCACAGACTTTTCAATACTTATCCACAGCGCATTATCGACAATCATTTATTCACAAGGACGCCTTTCATGCATCGCCCTGTTGTTGATGGCTTTCGCCTAAATACGTCGGCGCTACCGACGCTCCGCTTCTGGGTAGCGCTCGCCTTGGTGCTGGTGCTCTCGGGCTGCGCCACCTTCGCGCCCAACCCGCCCCAGGATCAAAGCAATATCTGCGAAATTTTCCGCGAGCAGCCGACCTGGTACGACTACGCCCGGGAATCCCAGGAGCGGTGGGGAACGCCCATTGCCACGCAGATGTCGTTCATCCAGCAAGAGTCGTCGTTTCGCAGCCACGTCCGTCCGGATCGCAAATACTACCTGGGCTTTATCCCGGGCCCGCGACCGTCCTCCGCCAAGGGTTACGCCCAGGCGCAAGACCCGGTGTGGGGCGAATACGAGGATCAGGCTGGCAGCCTGTTTGCTCGCCGCACACACATGAAGCATGCCACCGACTTTATCGGCTGGTACAACCAGCGCACCCGGGCACAAACCGGTATTTCACTGAGCAATCCCGAACATCTTTATCTGGCCTATCACGAAGGCGCGGGCGGCTACCAACGCGGCAGCTACCGGGGTAAACCTGCCGTACAGCGAGCGGCCAGGCAGGTGGCCACCCGGGCCAGCCGCTACCAGTCGCAACTCAACAGCTGCGAGGCGGAATTCCAGTGCCGCAAGTTTTACCAGGTGTGGCCGTTCTGTCGTACAGGTTAGCGGGTGCATTCCGGTGGTTGGCTCCTATACTGACCCTACCTAATGTTGGAGGTCGCCATGGATTATCATCACTACCGCGAAGCCCTGGCCGAGACACTCGCCCAGAGTGAACTGCCCTTTCCGCACGGCGAATATCAGGCGCGCCTGGACAAGGTGCGCCGCGCGATGGCGAGCCGTGGGGTCGATGCGCTGCTGCTGACCGATCCCGCCGATATCAATTACCTGACCGGCTACCACACCTTCGAGGTCTCGGTACATGCGTGCCTGGTGTGCACACCGGAGCGCCTGGTGCTTCAAGTCGCCTCGATTGAAACCGGCGCAGCGGTTGTCACCGCACGCGTGGACGAGATCATTGGCTATCGCTGGGAAAACGCGGACGAAATTCTCACGCCCCTGGCCGACCTGCTTGCCAACTGCCAGCGCATCGGTATCGATGGCTGGAGTAGCGGGCTGCGCGTGGGGGTCATGCACGCCCTCGCCGACGCGGTGGGCAAGGAACGCTTCTGCGAGGCGGGCGACCTGCTGGATGCGGTCCGGATTGTGAAAAGCGCCGCCGAGCTCGACATGCTGCGGGAAAGTGCCCGCATCACCGCCGCCGGCTTGGAGGCCGCCATGCAGGTTATTCGCCCCGGCATGACCGACAACGATATCGCCGCCGTAGGCGCCAAGGCGCTGCTGGAAAACGGCAGCGAGTTTATGAGCCTGCAGCCGATTGTGACCAGTGGGCATCGTATCGGCGTGATTCACGTCAATCACAAACGGCGCATTATTCAGCCTGATGAACCTGTCTTTCTGGAGTTCGGCGCCGCCTATCAGCGCTATACCGCGCCCATGATGCGCACGGCGGTCACCGGCACACCCAGTTCCGCGCTTTCCGCCACCCGTGACCTGTGCCGTTCGATGTTTGAGGCCTTGTGCTCCGCCATGCGCCCTGGCAACACCTTTGACGATGCCGCCCAGGCTGCCGATGCGTTGCTGGCACCTCAGCGCGACCAGCTGTTTTTCTCAGGCGTGTTTGGTTATGCCGTGGGCGCGCAGTTTCCACCCAGTTGGGTGGAAGGCACCGGCTATATCGCCCAGGGGCAAAGGCGTCAGTTTGAGGCCAACATGGTCTTTCACCTGCCGCTTTGCCTGCGAGTGCCGGGGCAATGGGGCGTCGGGCTCAGCGATACGGTGGTCGTCACCGAGCGGGGCGCCAAGCCACTGACCACTAACGACTGGCAGCTTTACCAGGCGACTAATTCAGCCTGAAAGCGGCCCCTTATAGCCGCTGCATTGACAGGCTGATTGACTAGCGCTATCGTCACCACAAATGAGAACTACTATTTTTCGCATTTAACCATTGGCGACAGTGTTAGGTTATTACCATGAACAGCGAGCAGCGGCAGCTTCGCCACACCATCATGTTCTTGCGCACCTCGTTTGAAGCCGTCCAGCACTCCATTGCCGGACGCCTGGACGACCCGCTTCCCTGCTGGCTGGATACCGGCATGCTCTCGATGCTATCCCGCGAGCTCACCCACTGCTGCCAACAGGCAAAACCGTTGTTTGCCCCCGCCGTTAGCGAACAGCTATACATCGCCTCACAGCAGTGCGAGCTGTTGCTCAGACAGTGCCCCGGGGTGCTCAGCAGCGCCGTCTGCCACCGCCAGCTCAGCGCGATCATGTTGCCGCTCAGCGCCGCGCTCCAGCACATCGACACCCCGGTTAAACGGCGTTGGCCGTGGACGAGGTGTATTTGAGCGAGCATGGGGTCAGTGTTTATTGATGCGTGTCCTTGGTGGCGAGTACTTGCTTACCCAGGTCTGTTAATCGATATTTCTGGGTTGGACTACGCGGCGAGTCAGGTTGCGTCATTTCAATCAATGTCAGTGCCAATGCCGGTTGTAAATAATTTTGTAAAAACGTGGGGCGATGCGTGAGTGATAACGCCTCAAGAAGTGCTTTAGTGCTCTTTGGCTCTTCAAGCAGAGCTTGCAATAACCGCATTACTTGTTCGGTTACTTGTTCGGTTACTTGTTCGGTTACTTGCTTAGTTGCTACAGAGGCTATGCCCTCATCTACCAAAAACCCTTTATGAACGGGTAAGCGAATCAAAAAGTAGCTGCGCTCATCGTCGGTTTCGAACACCGGCGCTGGAGAACCGTTCGCCTTCATCACTCGAAGAATTTTAGGCACGCCCGTTGAACGACCTTCGGTTAAATCCAACTCCTTGAGAAACTCGCCAATACGCCGGTTGCGATAGCGGCGGCTGACTGCTTTACCCGCTTGCAGGTCTTGCAACCGAATAGAGCGGTCTGGCCCTGGAAAGCTGAGCACCACAAGTTCTTGACCATCGATACGGATTTCAATGGGTTCACGAATTTCATAGGAACGATGGTACACCGCATTTACTACCGCCTCTTCAATAGCAGATAGCGGAAAATTCCAGAAACGCTCAGCCTGTGGGCGATCAGAATGCTTGATTACCCCCTCTTTTAGATAGTTGCGATTGATGTAGTCCAAGGCATCTCGAGTTATACGCCCTAACGGCCCCTTGAAAACCTTCTCTTCAAAGTGGTCGCCCCCGGCACCGTCTGGAAAATACACCACATCTATCTGAGTGGCTGGGAAAAACTGTTCGGGTTGTTCATTAAAAAACAACAAACCCACATTTTTTGGGAATGCCATTTCGCTTGGCCCACCGACCACGTTCATTCGGCGACCCAAGGTTTCAATATCCAATTCGCGGGCTTCAGCCGCCAATTCGCTGTCAACCTCGTGGAGAAAGTCACGCATCAAGTAGGGCGAAAGATCACTTAAATCCGCGGTTTGGCGATAGCGATCATCAAAGGGCACGGTTGCCGCCAAACTTAACAGCTCGCGCTCATCCTGGCCCGATGCTTTTACCGTGCTGGTATGTTTACGCAGGTAATAGGCCCAATCACTCTTCTTGCTCAAGCTGGTTTTAGCTTTATAAGGGCGTGTTTCTCCGCCTGGGGCCCACAGCACCAGGATCGTCTTGCCTTGAATCTCATAGGTGGCGGTTAGTGGATGATACGGCGGTGCAATGGCCGAATGTCCCAGATTCAGCAGCTCTTTTTGGATGGCATCGATGTGCTCGGGTGATAGACCGGCAGGCGGAAGCTGCGGCTGGCCATTCTTTTCGGCAACACCCACCAGTACATAGCCGCCACCCAAGTTATGGAAGTCATTAGCGAACGCGCAGAGGGTATGCAGGATGGTTTCAGGGTTCCAGCCTTCCTTGTATTCAATGCGTTCACTTTCCACCGTTCGGTGGTGAAGTAAGTCATCTATGTTAATGGGGAGTTTAGGTGGCATGCTGCTTGCTCAGGCGCTTGGTTGGCATCATATAGCACTTAGGAAGGCCTTATATTTTTAAGTTAGTCTTATGATGTAGAACGGTACCTGCAAATGCAATTATCGGGCGGTTGGTACCCGCCTTATAAATGCGCTATCGATAACCTTTGCAGCGAGGCTAGCCCTCTTTAAGCTCACCCACCTGATTGACTCTGCTGCGTTTTGTTTTGCCGAAAACTCCCCATAAAGACATATCATCGCATATCAGCTGGCATTTACTAGTAAACTGGTCTATTCTGTCGGCCACTGCTCATCCTCAGAGTTCAAAAGGAGTTTGTTTAATGGCTTACGAAACGCTTCTCGCTGCCACGCAGCTTGGCAGCCTGTCGATCCCTAACCGGGTGATCATGGCGCCGCTGACCCGGGCACGCACCCCAGACAGCGTACCGGGCAAGATGCAGGAGGCTTATTACGGTCAGCGCGCCGGTGCTGGCTTGATTATCAGCGAAGCGACCAATATCTCGCCTACGGCACGCGGCTATGTGTATACCCCCGGCATCTGGACCGACGCGCAGGAAGCCGGCTGGAAAGGCGTGGTTGATGCGGTGCACGCCAAAGGCGGGCGAATGGCATTGCAACTATGGCACGTTGGGCGCGTTTCCCACGAAATGGTTCAGCCCAATGGCCAGCAACCGGTCGCGCCCAGCGCGCTGAGAGGCGAAGGTGCCCAGTGTTTCGTTGAGTTTGAAGACGGCACCGCCGGTCAGCATCCCACCAGCACACCCCGTGCGCTGGAAACCGACGAACTCCCGGGTATCATCGAAGACTATCGCCAGGCGGCTGAGCGCGCCAAGCGGGCTGGCTTTGACATGGTCGAGGTTCACGCAGCCAACGCCTACCTGTTGAACCAGTTCCTGGCTACCGGCACCAATAAGCGTACCGACCAGTATGGCGGCTCGCTGGAAAACCGGGCGCGCTTCCCGCTGGAAGTGGTCGACGCCGTCATCGACGTTTACGGCGCAGACCGGGTGGGCATTCGCATGACGCCGTTTATCGAGCTGTTTGGCCTGACCGACGATGAGCCGGAAGCCATGGCGTTCTACATGGCCGATCAGCTTTCCAAGCGTGGCCTGGCTTACCTGCACCTGAACGAGCCCAACTGGGCCGGGGGCGACATTCAGTTCCCTGCTGGCTTCCGCGAGCAGATGCGCGAGCGCTTCAGCGGTCGTCTGATTTACTGCGGTAACTACGATGCCGCGCATGCCGAAGCGCGCATCAGCGAAAATACCACCGATGCCGTGGCCTTTGGCCGTCCTTACATTGCCAATCCGGATCTGCCCGAACGCTTCCGTGTGAACGCCACTCTCACTGAGCCCGACCACGAGACCTTCTACGGCGGTGACGAGAAAGGCTATACCGACTACCCGTTCATGAATAATGGTTACGACCGCATGGACTAAGTGGCGACCTTAAAAAGAGCCGCTTAATAATGAAAAGCATCACTTCGGTGGTGCTTTTTTTGTGTCTAACGATGGCAAAACGCTGCTAGGCTGTTGATTCTTACGTTTGAAACACAGGTGATGAATGCTCCCTTCGCTATTCGCTTTACTGATATCGCTGGCCCTGGTGGGCATTACCGCCAGCACCGGGGCACGGTTCAGGCCCGATAGCTGGTACCGCGAGCTCAACAAACCCGCCTGGACACCGCCGGATATCGCGTTTCCCATTGCCTGGGGCATTCTTTACCTTTTGATGGCGATTGCCGCGTGGCGCATCTACATGGCAGACGACTCGGCCTGGCGCACCGCTGGCTTGACCGTTTATGCCCTCCAACTGATGGCAAATGCCGCCTGGTCGTGGCTGTTTTTTGGCCGTAAGCAAATAGCCGCCGCACTTGGCGATATCGCACTACTACTGATGCTGATCATGCTTGCCATCATTGTTTTTGCTAAGGTAAGCGCATTAGCAGCGTGGTTAATGGTGCCCTATGCCCTTTGGGTGGCGCTGGCACTTTGCCTCAATGCGACCATTTGGCGACGCAATTAACCCGCAATTAGCGCGTAAAAGGATAAAAACACCATGGAGACAATACCTTTAGTCACCCTACTGGCAATCGGCTCTATCGTATTAGCGCTAACTGCCCTGGCGCTGTTCATTTATGTCATGCGGCAGCGTCGTCAACCGCCGATAGACACTGCCGCTTTCACGGAGGAACGCCCCTCCCATGAAGCCACTTCACCGCCACCGCCCGAGGAAACATCCTCCTCATCAGCAAAGCACTCCGGCAAAGTGGCCCAGCACTCGTTGTTCGTGATTTTTTCGAAACCCGATGAGCATACCGATCAGCGCCTTGCCGAGTGGCTGCGCGAAAAGGAGGCGACGTTCGACCCGATCAAGAAGGTCTTTCACATCGCCGGCGAGCAACCCACGAACCCCATCACTATCGCCAACGCGTTTCCGCCCGGGGAAATGCCCGACCTGCTACGCAATGAAACCCACGAGCCGATCAAGGGCATCAGCCTGCTGGTGAAACCACCGCTGCGCAAGCGCCGCAATCAACAGATGCATGTCTATGTGGCACTGGCCAAAGAAATGCAGACGCTGTTTACCGGCGACATGCTGGATGGCGACCGTGAACCTGCCACCGACGCCACCTTCGAACGCATTATTGGCTAGCGCCTCCCGAGCGGATCAGGCAACGCCCTGGCTGCGTAGGTAATCGTCGTAGCTGCCGCTGAAGTCGACGATGCCCTCCGGCTGCATATCGATAATGCGCGTGGCCAGCGACGACACGAACTCGCGGTCATGGCTGACGAACAGCAGGGTACCCGGGTAGTTTTCCAGGGCCAGGTTCAGCGCCTCGATGGACTCCATATCCAGGTGGTTGGTCGGCTCGTCCATCAGCAGCACATTGGGCTGAGTGAGGATTAACTTACCGAACAGCATGCGCCCTTGCTCGCCGCCGGAAATCACCTTGACCGATTTATCGATGTCGTCGCTGGAAAACAGCATCCGCCCCAGCGCGCCGCGCACCACCTGCTCACCGCCCTGTGTCCACTGGCCCATCCATTCAAACAGGGTGGCATCCACGGCAAAATCGTCGGTATGGTCCTGAGCGAACACGCCAAGCTCGGCGGCTTCGGTCCACTTCACTTCCCCGGCATCCGGGTGCAACTCGCCGCCCAGGGTTTTCAGCAGGGTCGTTTTACCAATGCCGTTGGGCCCGATGATGGCGATCCGCTCACCGGCTTCGACGGTCATCGACAACCGCTCAAACAACGGTTTCTCGCCGTTATAGCCTTTGCTGATGTTGTCCACATTGACCGCGTTACGGTGGATCTTTTTATTCTGGTCAAAGCGGATAAAGGGGCTAACCCGGCTTGAAGGCTTGATATCTTCCAGCTTGATCTTGTCGATCTGGCGCGCCCGCGAGGTGGCCTGCTTGGCTTTCGAGGCGTTAGCCGAGAAGCGGCTGACAAACTGTTGCAGCTCGGCAATCTGGGCCTTTTTCTTGGCGTTGTCCGAGTGCTGACGCTCGCGCGCAGCCGTCGCCGCGGTCATGTAGTCGTCGTAGTTACCCGGGAAGAGGGTGATTTCCCCGTAATCCAGGTCCGCCATGTGGGTGCAAACGCTATTCAGGAAGTGGCGGTCGTGGGAAATGATCACCATGGTGCTGTTGCGCGCCTTGAGCATGTCCTCCAGCCAGCGGATGGTATTGATATCCAGATGGTTGGTGGGCTCGTCGAGGAGCAGGACATCCGGATCCGAAAACAGTGCCTGAGCCAGCAGCACGCGCAGTTTCCAGCCGGGCGACACCTCACTCATCGGGCCGGTATGCTGTTCGATGGGAATGCCCAGTCCAAGGAGCAGCTCGCCTGCACGGGCTTCGGCAGTGTAGCCATCCAGTTCGGCAAAGCGCACTTCCAGATCCGCCACCGCCATTCCGTCTTCTTCGCTCATTTCCGCCAGGGAATAGATGCGCTCGCGCTCGGCGGTGACCGACCAAAGCTCGTCGTTGCCCATGATCACGGTATCGATGACACGCTCGTTTTCAAACGCAAACTGGTCCTGGCGCAGCTTACCCAGCCGCGTGCTGCTATCCAGCATCACCTGGCCGGACGTCGGCTCAAGCTCGCCACCCAGAATCTTCATGAAGGTGGATTTGCCGCAGCCATTGGCGCCAATCAGGCCGTAGCGATTGCCGTTGTTGAACTTGACGGAGACGTTTTCAAACAGGGGCTTGGCCCCGAACTGCATGGTGATATTAGCGGTTGCGATCAAGATCTGGGCCCTAGGTATGTAGAGTGCGCATCGAAAGGCCCGCGATTCTACGCGCTCTTGAGCCCTGTTACACCCATCGCCTAGTGTGCCGCGTCGCCGGGGGCCGACAGTGCCAGCAGAAAGCGTTCGCCATCAAGCGCTTGGCGCAGGCGTGTGTGCAGGATATCGACGATGCCAGGATGCTCACCTACCAGCTTGGTGGAGACGACACTCAACCCTGGGTGGCGCTGTTCAGCCGCCGCGCAAATCTCGGCAATATCACCGCCTTCTCCCGCGTGGCGGCCGGGTGACAGAAACAGCATCGCCAGGATCACCGGCCCGGCGTGAAATTCGGATCTATCCAGCAGATTTTCCAGCAGCGGTTCGTTAAAGCGGTACTCATCGCCCTCGCGACGCTCCATAGAGGCGGCGACGACGCTGGCAGCGTCATCGCCCAGCAGCACACTCAGTTGGCCTGCCAGGCGGTTGCGCACGGCGGTGACGTCAGGGATCGGGCTGCCATGATCCACCAGCGCGACCCTCGGCGTTTGGCCTGATGCGGATTGCTCACGAACGTTGTCGGCCAACAGCTCGGCAAGGCGCAGGTCGTTATCGCCCAGTTCATCGACCAGCGGCTGGGCCACGCGCACGTTAACGTTAGGAAAACGCTCCTGCAGGGCGGCCATCCGTTCCGGCAGGTAACCGGTCAGCGCCTTGCTGGGGCCGAAAAAGAACGGCAGCACGATAATCTCGTCAGCGCCCTGCTCAGCCGCCCGCTCGGCAGCAGGTCCCAGCGTTATCGCGGGGATGCCGTCCACCTCTTCAGCGGGGATCTTGTTGGAGTGGAGCAGCGAGGCTGCCTGCACGGTCTCGCCCATGAGCTCGCTGAGAGAGGCCGCCACACGCCGCAAGTTATGCGTTGCCTGGGGCCTTAGGGAGCCGTTATCCACCAGAAAGATTGCGCGCATGCCTGCCTCCTTTTGCATTACTATTTTTTCATTACTATTCGCCGGTACGTTCAAGCACATCCGCCGCCGCTCGATGAAGCTGGGCGTGGCGCTTTGCCAACGTGACGATATCACGATCATAGCCACCACCGATCACCGCCGCGACGGGAATGTCAGCTTCTCGGCAGCATGCCAGTACATAGGCATCCCGTTGATACAGCCCTTTGTCACTCAGCGCCAGATAACCCAGGCGGTCATCCCGATGGACATCCACACCGGCGTCATAAAGCACCACGTCTGGCTGATAGGCCGCCAGCAGCCCTGGCAATCGCGATGCCAGCACCGCTAGATAGGCATCGTCTTCCATGCCATTGGCAAGGGCGATATCCAGGTCGCTTTTCGCCTTGCGGGCGGGAAAGTTGCGCCCGGCATGCATTGAAAACGTAAAGACGCCGGGCACGCCAGCGAAGAGGCGCGCCGTGCCATCGCCCTGGTGAACATCACAATCGACGATCAACACCCGCTCGACCCAGCCTTGAGCCAGGGCGTGAGCCGCCGCAACGGCAAGGTCATTAATCAAGCAATAACCGCTTGCTGCATCAGCATGGGCGTGATGGGTACCACCAGCTGAGTTGCAGGCAAGTCCTGATGCCAAAGCGACTTCTAATGACAGCAGCGTACCACCGGTTTCCAACCTTACCCGTTCGACCAGGGCGTCAGACCACACAAAGCCACTACGGCGCTGAGCGGCACGATCAAGCGTACCGTTCAGAAAAGCGTCAAGGTAAGCTCGCGTATGCACGCGCGACAAAGCGCCGATGCAGGCAGGCCGAGGGGTCAGCCACTCGACTGGCGTCGCCATCGCCTGCTCCCCAAGCTGTTGGCGAAGGACGCGAAACTTCTCCATTGGAAAGGGGTGGTTAGCTGGTAAATCAATCGTATAACCGGGATGATGGACGATCGTTAACGCCATTGCGCGCTGCCACTCAGGTAATCGGGGTAGATGCTTTATGTTGCTTGATACCACTGCCTTAAACCAGCAAAGAAACTTTTTCGATGAGCATGCCGACCTGTGGCTGTTTGGCTACGGCTCATTGATCTGGAAAGCTGATTTTGCCTACCTGGAGCGCCAGCCCGCTTATATTACCGGCTGGGCGCGGCGCTTCTGGCAGGCCTCCCACGACCATCGCGGCACCCCTGAAGCGCCGGGGCGTGTGGCGACGCTGATCCGCTCGCCAGGCGCGGTGTGCCACGGCATGGCCTATCGCATTACGCCCGATGTGCTCGGGCCGCTGGATGTGCGCGAGAAAAACGGCTACCTGCGGGAAAAAGTGCCGCTGACTTTCCTTGACCACAATGGCAATGATGTCGGCGGGAGCGAGGGGCTGATTTATCTGGCAAGCGAGGACAATCCGGCGTTTCTTGGCGAGGCACCGCTTGCGGATATTGCCCGCCAGATCAATCAGGCCCATGGCCCCAGCGGCCCCAATCGAGAGTATCTTTTGAACCTCGCCCACGCTCTGCGCGAGCTGGGGGTGGATGACGCGCATATCTTCGCGCTGGAGAAGCAACTGGGGTAGCCCTCAGGTTACCCAGTGACATATTCACATCATCAGCCATGCCAGGATAAACAGTCCCAGCAGGGTTCGGATGATACCGCCGATGATCGAGCCGCGAAAAAACGCCCGTAGCCCTCCCCACAGAATCAACACGCCGATGATCAGCACCACGATGCTGAAAAACGAATCGCTGATGCCCAGCGAGCGCGTCAGGCCATCGATAAACTCATCAAACGCGCCGAAGAGATTGGTAAAAATCCCCAGTAGAAACTCGACAACGCCACGAATCACTTCACCAATCGTTTCGCCAACATCATCAAAAAATCCATTTGCTTGCATGACTCATATCCATGTTTAAAGGAGCGACGCCCTATTGTCAGTGAAGTCTTGCGCTAGCGCAAAGCGAGAGGTCAAAACGGTGGTGTTTGCATAATGGGCGCATAGCGCTAAAGTGACCCAACAACCGTTTAAAAAATAGCCGCTTCATTATTGGCCCTCTAACACAATAAGAGGTGGGCACCATGCCGTCACACTTCCCCCTCGCTGATAAGCTACAAGCCAGCACCCATCAGGTGGAAAACCAGCCGCCGTCGCTGGAGAACGTCAACAGCTACACAACTGACCGAGCGCTTCAGGAAGGCGTCAAGCGCGAAGGCGGCACTGACGACACGGCTCTCAAAACGTTTGGTCAGTGGGCAGGTTCGTCCGAAGCCATCACCCTGGGGTTTGACGCTAACCGCCACTCGCCACAGTTGGTGACCCATGACCGGCAGGGCCATCGGGTCGATTTGATCGAGTTTCACCCGGCCTACCACCAGCTTATGAAAACAGCGGTGGAGCACGGCCTGCACGCCAGCCCCTGGCGAAACCCAGGGCCGGGTGCGCACGTTACACGCGCCGCCAACTACTACCTGAACACGCAGGTGGAAGCAGCACACGGCTGCCCGATCACCATGACGTTCGCGGCCCTGCCTGCGTTACGCCATCAGCCCAGCCTGCTTGAGAGCTGGGGCGATAAAATCACCGCGCCCCACTACGACCCGCGCAACCTGCCCTATTTCGAGAAACAGGGCGTCACCCTGGGTATGGCAATGACCGAGAAGCAGGGTGGCTCCGATGTGCGCCTGAACACCACCCGCGCCTATCCGATTGATCAAGGCGGCCCGGGCGAGGCCTATGAACTGGTCGGCCATAAATGGTTTGTCTCGGCGCCGATGTGCGACGCTTTTCTGGTGCTCGCCCAGGCACCCGGCGGCTTGAGCTGTTTTCTGCTGCCGCGCTGGCGACCCGACGGCACTAAAAACCCGCTGCATATCCAGCAGCTAAAGCGCAAGATGGGCAACGTGGCGAACGCTTCCAGCGAAACCGAACTACGCGGCGCCTTTGCCTGGATGGTGGGCGACGAGGGACGCGGCGTGCGTACCATCATCGAGATGGTGGCCATGACCCGCTACGACTGCATGATTGGCTCCGCGGCTGGCATGCGCCAGGCCACTGCCCAGGCGATTCACCACGCCACCCATCGGCATGCCTTTGGGGCACGTTTGAGCGAGCAGCCACTGATGCAAAACGTGCTCGCCGACCTGGCCATCGAGAGTGAAGCCGCGACCACCCTGATGCTGCGCATGGCCCGAGCCATGGATCAGCAAGACGATGAGCACGAACGTCTGCTCGCGAGAATCGCCACGCCGGTCGGCAAGTACTGGATCTGCAAGCGCACGCCCCACCACGCCTATGAAGCGATGGAGGTGATTGGCGGTAGCGGCGTCATGGAAACCCACATAACGGCACGCCTGTTCCGCGAATCCCCAGTTAACGCCATCTGGGAAGGCAGCGGTAATGTTCAGTGCCTGGATATCCTGCGCGCGATTGAAAAGCAGCCCGAGGTGCTCGACGCCTACTTTGCAGAACTCGCCAAGGCAAAAGGCGCTGATGCGCATCTGGACCGCTTTATTCACCAGTTACAGCAGCAAATGCAGGATACCCAAGCGCTCCAGTACCGCGCCCGCCAGCTGGCGGACGGTATGGCCCTGGCGTTGGAGGGCGCCCTGCTGGTACAGCACGCCCCGGCTTGTGTGGCCGATGCGTTCTGCGCCGGACGGCTGGCTGAACGCAACGGCCTCAGTACCGGCACGCTGCCTACCGGGCTTGATTGCGCGGCGATCATTGCGCGAGCCCAGCCAGCAGAGTAATTCTGTTGATGCAGGCCCCGTGGAATCAGCGTTCACGACTTTGGTCGACTTCCATCGCGAAGCTGATAACGTTAAAAACCATCACGATTAAACAACAATCAGGTAATAGCGGGAGAGCTTGGCGCATCTCACAAGGATGACGCCAGCGCCGAAGGAGCAACAACCCCGGAAACTCTCAGGCAACCGGACCGCTATGACCCTCACTTTCCGAAGAGCGGCTGATGACTGCGTCACTCAGCCCACCGAAGGAGCAAGCGCGCCCCCACAGGGCACGCGAATCTCTCAGGTTCCATGACGGAAGGGGTACGCCCAGCAGCCATTACGCCGTTAGGTGGGATTCCCGACGCTCATGAAAACCGGAGAGACTTATGCAACGCATTGCCGTTATCGGTGGTGGTATCACCGGCATTACCAGCGCCTACGCCCTGGCCAAACGTGGCTATGAGGTCACCGTCTTTGAAAAGCATCGCTATGCCGCGATGGAAACCTCGTTTGCCAACGGTGGCCAGCTGTCAGCCTCTAACGCCGAGGTGTGGAACCACTGGCCGACGGTGATCAAGGGCCTGCGCTGGATGCTCAGAAATGACGCGCCGCTATTGGTCAATCCCCGCCCGAGCTGGCACAAGCTCAGCTGGTTTGGTGAATTTATTGCCGCCATTCCCAAGTACGCCGCCAACACCACCGAGACCGCACGGCTGGCCATTGCCGCCCGTGAGCACCTGTTTCAGTGGGCCAAAGACGAGCAGATCGATTTCGACTTAAAGCAGAAAGGCATTCTGCATATCTATCGCGACAAAGCGGGCTATGACCATGCCGCCAAGGTTTCCCAACTGCTCAGCCAAGGTGGTCTGGAGCGCCAGCCGGTGACGCCCGAGGAAATGCGTGCCATCGAACCCACCCTGGCGGGTAACTACTACGGCGGCTTCTTTACCGAAAGCGACGCCACCGGCGATATTCACAAGTTTACCCACGGCCTGGCGCAAGCCGCCGAACGTCGCGGTGTAACGCTGAAATATGGCCATAGCGTGCAGGATATCGGCGCGGACGAACAGCACGCCTGGATCACCGCCTCTCTTGAAGGCGAGGCTGACGGCGAACCGGTGCGCGAAACCTTTGATAGCGTGGTGGTATGCGCCGGGGTGGGCAGCCGCGCCTTGGCCGCCAAGCTGGGCGACCGGGTCAATATCTACCCGGTCAAAGGCTACTCGATTACCGTGCAGCTCGATGATGCCGCCTCCCAACAGGCTGCGCCAACGGTCAGCCTGTTGGATGATGAAACCAAGCTGGTCACCAGCCGCCTTGGGGATGAGCGCTTCCGCGTCGCCGGTACCGCCGAGTTCAACGGCTTCAATCGCGATATCCGCGACAACCGCATCCGCCCGCTGATCCGCTGGGTGGAAGAGTGCTTCCCCGGGGTCAGCACCCGCCGCGTGATACCCTGG
Organism: Halomonas sp. G11; assembly: GCF_001663515.1. Lineage (NCBI taxonomy): Bacteria > Pseudomonadati > Pseudomonadota > Gammaproteobacteria > Oceanospirillales > Halomonadaceae > Halomonas > Halomonas sp. G11. Next base: position 98,483 of record NZ_LYXG01000001.1, on the reverse strand, counting down.
GCGGGCCTGCGCCCGATGCTCCCCAACATGCTGCCCAAGGTCGGCCCCGGCAAACTGCCCACCGTGTTCTACAACACTGGCCACGGCCACCTGGGCTGGACGCTCTCTGCCATTACCGCCGATATGCTGGCGGATGCGGTGGAGGCGAAAAACGCACAAGGCGAGCGATCGACCCAACCACTCGCTTAGCCTGACCTGCACCAATTGCACTTGCCAAGCGGTCATCCGTTAATATGAATGACATCTTATGGTCAGGTGTCTTTATGCTTAATCAACGTGCATTAACTTACCTCAATGAAGTCATTCGCCGCGGCTCGCTCAGGCGCGCCGCGGCCCACCTAAATGTCGATGCCTCCGCCGTTAGCCGCCAATTAAAAGCACTTGAAGAAGAATTGGATACCCAGCTATGCGAACGACACGGGCGCGGCATGCGCGCAACCGCAGCCGGTCAGCTGCTGGTGCATCACTTTCATGCCCAACGGGCCTCAGAAGAGGCCGTGCTCTCCCAGCTAATGGCACTTCAGGGCCTGGCGAAAGGCGAAGTGCGTATTGCCGTTGGGGAAGGGTTTATCGCCGATCTGATCACCGCGCCGCTAGGCACGTTTATGTCGGCGTTTGCGGGTATTAATGTCGAAGTCCGCATGGCGGGCGTCAATGAAGCGATGTCGCTACTCAAAGACCGTGAAGTGGATATCGCACTACTTTATGCACCGCCGGTGGACCCGCAGCTTTACTGCCATGTGGAAACGCGCCAGCCACTCGATGTCATTGTGCCACCCAATCACCCGCTCATTGAGCTGAACCGGCCCGTGACGCTGCATGACTTAAAAGATTGGCCGCTGGCGTTAATGGACAATCCTTTCGGTATGCGGCAAATGGTCAATATGGTGGCCCACCAGGAGCGTATTCACCTCGAAGCACGCCTGCACACCAACTCGGTATCCGTGTTGAAGAATTTCGTTCGTTCAGGCATTGGCGTTACGTTTATGCCGGAAATCACTGTCATCGATGAAATAGAGCGCGGCGAAATTTGCACGCTACCCATGCGCTACCCGGTGATGAACGGTACCCGTGCGCAGATCGTTAGCTTGAAGGGGCAGGAACTCCCTGTGGCTTCCACGGCCTGTATCGATCATTTACACAAAGGCATGCGCTTTTTCTCGGCCGATGCGCCGCGACTGTTGCAATAAAGTCCACACTAAAGGTCTTGCATAGTCAACGCCTCAATACATAGTCTTCCTGTAGGCAACATCTATAAATCTAATAGCACTCACTCAGCACCCTACAGCTCACGACAATAAACCAGGAGACTGACTATGTTGACTCACCCCGTGTTGACCCAACGCTTTTCACCCAAGCGGCTCATCTCGGCTTGCCTGATCGGCTCTGCCCTGATGGCTGGCAATGCCGTCGCCGAAACCACGATAAATTTGGGCTACAACGGCGCCCCCGACCCCGACAAGAATGCCGTACACGTCTTTGCCACTAACCTTAAGGAACTGGTTGAGGAAAAAACCGACAATCAGATTCAATTAGAGCTATATCCCAATAGCTCACTGGGCGAAGAGCAGGAGCGCATGGAGCAGACCATGAGCACGCCCATGCTCAACGTGGCGTCCTTTGCGGGTGTCTCGCCTCTCGTCGATGAGATTTTCGTCAGTGCTATCCCGTTCCTGTTCGACGATTTTGCAGCGGCCCGTACCTTCTTTGATGAAGGGGAGTACTGGCAGGAAGTCAGTGAGGCGCTGAAGGAGCGCGCCGGTATCGATATGCTGGCAGTCGTCGAGGAAGGCGGCTTTTTAGCCTTTACCAATGACGAGAAGCCTATCAGTCACCCTGACGACTTCGAAGGTCTCCGCTTCCGGGCCATGGACCCAAGCCAGGTTGCGCTCTATGAGGCCTTCGGTGCCTCCGGCACGCCCATTCCCTGGACAGAAACCTACATGTCACTGCGCACCGGGGTAGCGGACGGCCAGATGAACCCGCCGATGTATATCATCCTGGGCAGCCTTTACGAAGTACAGGACTACCTGACGCTTGCCAACATCCAGTATTCGAATCAATTCCTGGTGGGCAATAGCGACATGATCGCCAGTTGGGATGACGAGCTGCGTGATGCCTTTCAGGAAGCCGTCGCCGAAGCGAACCAAAATGCCCGCGAGCACAACGAGGAGCAGGTCGACTCACGTATCGCCTACCTGGACGAACAAGGTATGGAAGTGATTCGCCCTTCTGAGGAGGAGCTCACCGCTTTCCGCGAAATCGGTCAGCCTGCTTACCTTGAATGGCTCGAAGAGCGTGATATCGAACAGCGCTGGATCGATATGGCGCTGGAAGATGCGGGTATGAGCGACCTGCTCGACTAACGGCTTCTGTCGCCGTGGCAATAAAAGGGGCTGGTACTTTACCGGCCCTCTATTTTTTCACTTCACATTTCTGAATTTCATGGAAGGCTGCCATGTTCAAAACGCTTCGGCTCCGTCTTCTGACGATCAGCCGCCCCATCACCCTTACTCTGGCAGGAGCGCTGTTATCTCTTAATGTGGCGGCCATTCTTTATGGTGTTTTCGCCCGCTACGTTGCCGGTGGTGCCCCTATCTGGACCGATGAGCTATCGCGCTTCTTGATTATCGCCACTGTAATGCTCGCGGCAGGCGCCGTCTGGTCGGAAGGCGGACATATGCGCGTCGGGCTGCTGGAGAAGCTGCTGCCAGCCCCCTTCGCTCGCCTGCTCAATGTGTACCAGTGGCTACTTACCCTGTTGATTGCAGCGGGCGGCGCATGGGTTAGCTATCGCTATGCATTGTCGGTCAGCATGTTTACCACGTCCGGGCTCGGTATTAGCCGCACGGTGCCCCTCCTCTCGGTACCACTTGGCTTCCTGCTACTGACTTGGCATGTGCTTCTCTATGGTCCGGCGCCCCTCAAGACCGTTGAGGACACTCTATGAAAACCGTTGAGGGCTCTCTATGAAGCCCGTTGAGGACTCCCTATGACGTTGACCATGCTGGTCGTTTTCCTTGGCCACGTATTACTTGGGCTGCCACTGTTTATTGCGTTGTTGACCACCGCGTTTGTGGGTTTTTTATTCGTCGACTTCTCGATGATTCCACGCATGATGCCCCAGCAATTCTTCGGTGGTATCAATGTTTTCTCACTGATGGCCATTCCGTTATTTATCCTGGCTGGCAACCTGATGAACGTCAGTGGTTTGACCGAGCGTCTGATGGGGTTCGCCCGCCTGATAGTTGGGCACTTGCGGGGCGGTATGGGTCACGTCAACGTGGTTTCGAGCGTTTTCTTCGCGGGTGTCAACGGCTCTGCCGTGGCCGATACCTCGGCGCTTGGGTCGTTGCTGGTACCCGCCATGGAGAAAGAGGGCTACTCAAGGGCATTTGCCGCCGGGTTGACCGCGGGCAGTTCACTGATTGGCCCGATTATTCCGCCCAGTATCTTCATGATTCTTTACGCCTCGCTGACGAATACGTCAGTCGGTGATCTCTTTCTGGCGGGCGTCGTGCCCGGGCTGTTGCTGGGTATTGCCTTTATGGGCATGAACGCCTGGTATGCCTGGCGCCACCGACTACCCAAAAGCACTCAATTTCCCTCATTGGGTCAGCTTGGCTTGGCGTTCATGGCGGCTCTGCCTGCACTCATTGCTCCCTTCATTATCGTGGCTGGCATCGTGCTGGGCTTTGTCACACCCACGGAATCGGGCGCGTTGACAGCGCTGTATGTCGCCTTATGTGGCTTTGTGCTGGGAGGGTTACGCTTTAAAGAGTGCTGGCAAGCCATCCTTGATACGGCACGCTTAACCTCGGCGATTTTCCTGATCATGGCTGCCTCAGCCACGATTAGCTGGCTGCTTTCCTATGCTCAGGTGCCGGAGCAGTTTGTGTCACTGTTATCCCCCTATGTGGATAATAGTGTCGTTATTTTATTACTGCTCAGCGCCATCACCTTTGTCACCGGGATGTTCATGGAGGAGGTATCGGCGTTGATGCTACTGACGCCCATCTTCGCGCCGGTCGCCATGATGGCGGGTATCGACCCTATCCATCTGGGTATCATCATCACGCTGAACATCACCATTGCGCTGATCACGCCGCCACTAGGCGCATGCGTATTCGTGGCGGCGGCGGTTAGTCGTCTCGAAATTGTGTCGCTATTCAGAACCATTTGGCCCTTTGTGCTGACAGCAATTGCGGTACTCATTTTATTGATTCTCTTCCCACCGCTGACGCTGTGGCTACCTACTCTGCTTGGATAACCCGCTTGGATAAGACGATGCCTTTGAACACACTATTGAAGGCCTTGCCGCCTGTACCCAGCTACCCAGCCCCCTGCTGGGAACAGCTGCGCCGCGTACCCATTGACGATAACGGTGAGCGTTTAATGCCGATGAGCCTGGCGCGCGCACCGATCAGCGTTTTTCCCGCCTATGCAAGGCTTGGCATTCCGGGCGCGGTACCGGAGTGTTTCGTCCGTGAGGGAGTTTATCGGGCACTACTCGCGGCAGCACGCAGCCTACCCGACGGCATCGGCTTAATCGTACTGGACGGCTGGCGCCCATGGCGGGTCCAGCAGTATCTGTTTGATACCCTGCACGAAGCCATCCACCACCACCAACCCGACCTCAGTGAAGCGGAGTTGCTGGAACGTACCAGGGAGTTTGTCTCGGTACCCAGCCGTGACCCGCTCGCCCCCAGCCCGCACCTGACGGGCGGGGCTGTCGACGTCACGCTGTGTGATGCCGATGGCCTACCGCTGGATATGGGCACCCTGTTTGACGAGGCATTACCGGCCTCTCATAGCGACTATTTCGAGCATCTGGAATCGCTGACCTCTCAGCAACGTAAAGCACGGGATCATCGCCGCCTGCTGTACCACATCATGGGCGAGCAGGGCTTCACCAACCTGCCCAGCGAGTGGTGGCACTTCGATTATGGCGATCAATTATGGGCCTACTACGGGCAACATGGTCATGCGCATTATGGGGCTGCCGAGTTGGATACCATTGAGAACCGCTGGCGCAGGCAGTTGGGATAATGCTCAACCCAGCGCCAGATTCAGTGAGTTCACACCGCTGGTGCCTCAAGCTCCAGAAAGCGCCTCACCCGGTCGGTTTTAGGGTTCTCAAAGAACTCGCTGGGATGGGATTTTTCAATGATGATGCCTTTGTCGAGAAAGACCACTTGATCGGAGACTGCCCGGGCAAACTCCATTTCGTGGGTTACCAGCACCATGGTGTAGCCTTCTTTGGAGAGGTCTTTGATGACCCCTAGCACCTCGCCCACCAGTTCGGGATCGAGAGCTGAAGTGGGTTCGTCAAACAGCATTACCCTGGGCTGCATGGCGAGCGCCCGGGCAATCGCGACCCGCTGCTTCTGCCCGCCCGATAGCGTATAGGGGTACTGTTCGCGTTTGTCGGCCATACCGACTTTTTCGAGCAGCGCCATGGCCCGCTCTTCGGCCTCGGCTTTACTCAAGCCCTGAACGTGAATAGGCGCCTCGGTGACATTGCGCAGCACGCTTAAGTGGGGCCAGAGGTTAAAGCCCTGGAACACCATGCCTAAGCGCGCGCGCATGCCTGCCAACTCACGGCGCGACATTGATTTGCCGGTATCACTCACGCCGATACGGTCGCCGTCGTGGGGACGCAAAATGCGCTCTATTTGATTGCGCAACTGCTTTGCCATCGGGGGACGAGCGTGGCCCTGGAGTCCCCAGGTTACCGAGAGGCGATGAACGTATTTGCCCAGCGTGGCGCAAGCCTGCAGTTCCAAACCGTGGATGCAGACGGCATGCGCCTGGAAGGGTCTCAGAAGTGTGACTATCTGTATGTGATGCCCAGCCACCAGGTGCCCACGGGCGTGACCATGAGCCGCGAACGACGCGAGGCGCTATTGGCCCAGCTACCCCACCGCGACCAGATCGTTATCGAGGATGACTACGACGCGGAGATTCACGGTGACCAGTTTGCGCTGCCAGCGCTTAAAGCCAGTGCCCAGAGCGCGCGAATTATCTACATGGGCAGCTTATCCAAGGCGCTGTCACCCGGCTTGCGCATGGGTTACGTGGTGGCAGACGCAGAGTTAATTGACGAGCTGCGGGCGCTACGCCGCATGATGTACCGCCACCCGCCCGCGGCGCTGCAGCACCAACTGGCGCAGTTTATTTCCGAAGGCTATTACGAGCGCTACCTCAAATTGCATGTGGAAGAGATCGATCAGCGGCGCGACGCCATGCGCCTCGCCATTGAACAGGCCTTGCCTGGCTGCCGGAGTCATAGCAGCCATCGTTCCAGCGCCTTCTGGATGGAAGCAGATGCCAGCATCGATACCCAGAGACTGGCCTGGCACGCCGCCCAGCGAGGGGTACTGATCGAACCCGGCTTTCAGCACTTTTTCGATGCCGCCCCGCCGCGGCGCTTTTTCCGGCTTGGGTTTGGCGCCATCGAGAGGGAGCGTATCGACCCAGGCATACAACGCCTGGGCCTCGCCTACGATAACGCCTTAAGCACTTGAGAACGCGCGTATCAGCTTGTTGCCGCGTAGCTTTCAAACACGCGTTCAAGAATCGCCAGGCCCTCTTTCACCTCCGCAGCCGACACAATGCATGGCGGCACGACGTGAATGCGGTTCTCGACGGTAAACACCAGCAAACCCTGTTCCATCAATTGCTGCTTGAGCTTCAGCACTTCTGCCCCGGGTAGCGGCGTTTTGCGTACCGGGTCGCTGACCAGTTCCAGAGCGTGGAATACGCCCAAGCCACGCCAGTCACCTATCACCGCATGACGCGAGGCAAGCTGCTGCAGCCCTTCTGCTAACAGGCCATTACCGATTCTATCGGCATTATCGACGATGCCCTCTTCGTCCATGGCATCAAGGGTTGCGACGATCGAAGCCATTGCCAAGGGGTGGCCGGAATACGTCAGCCCGCCGACAAACAAGTGATCATCAAAGTAGTGTGAAATAGGCGCTGAAATAATCACGCCACCGGCGGGTACATAGCCAGAATTGACCCCTTTGGCGAACACGATCAAATCCGGCGCCATGTCGTAATGCTCAAAGGCAAACCAACGGCCCGTTCGCCCGAAACCGGCCATCACTTCATCGAGAATCAGCACAATACCGAACTCGTCGGCGAGTTTCCGAACTCCCTGCAGGTAGGCCTTGGGTGGTAACAACACCCCTGCAGTTCCGGGAATGGTTTCGAGCAGAATGGCGGCGACGGCATTCGTGCCTTCGCACTCAATCACCCGGCGTAGATGGGTTAACGCCCGCTCACACTCTTCATCTTCATCTCGCGCCCAGAACTCGCTGCGATAGAGGTAGGGATTGAAGAAATGGACGTGCCCGCTGGCATATTCGTTAGGTACGCGCCGCCAGTCACCGGTGGCCGCAATCGCTGAACCGGTATTGCCGTGATAGGAACGGTAGGCTGAAAGTATTTTGCTTCGCCCGGTATACAGCCGCGCCATGCGAATAGCGTTTTCATTGGCATCCGCGCCCGCATTGGTAAAAAACACCTTGCTAAAACCCGCGGGGGCTTTGGCAATAATCCGCTTGGCCGCCTCACCACGAGCCAGGTTGGCATGGGCTGGGGCGATGGTGCACAGGCTTGCCGCCTGGGCCTGAATTGCGCTAACCACTTTGGGGTGCTGGTGGCCGATATTGGTATTGACGAGCTGGCTGCTAAAATCCAGATATGAACGTCCCGCATAGTCCCACACCCGGCACCCTTCAGCACCTGCCACGACCATCGGGTCTAAACTGCCCTGCGCAGACCACGAGTGAAATACGTATTGGCGATCCAGGCGGTGAACGTAGTTGTTATCCACACCGTTTGTGGGGAGACAAGAAGCGGCTATGTTGGTATTCATGGCAAGCACCCTGATAAATTATCTGTATTAACGTGTTTGCTAGCCTAGTGATATCTCCCCGCTATTCTATAGAGCCAGAGATATCATGTGCACAGGACAGCCGATGTCACAGAAGACAGGATGATCTGGCTCTAAATGCGTTGCTTCGCGCATTGTAGAGTAGTGTCGTTTTTTTGATCCCTAGGAGAACCATCATGCCAAGCGTATTGATTACCGGCGCGACATCTGGGTTTGGTAAAGCCGCCGCGCGACGATTTGCCCAAGCAGGCTGGTCGCTGATTCTGACAGGACGTCGCGAGGAGCGACTTGCTGAACTGGAAAGTGAACTGGCGCTCCACGTCACCGTACTGACAATCCCCCTGGACGTTCGCGACAGCGACGCGGTCACCAAGGCACTAGGTCAACTCCCCGACACGCTGCTGCCACTCACTTGCCTGATTAATAATGCCGGGTTGGCCCTCGCGCCTGAACCAGCCCAAAACGTGGCGCTGGAAGACTGGCACACCATGATTGACACTAATATCACCGGATTGGTCAACGTGACGCACGCGGCCATGCCTCACCTGTTAGCTACCGGCAAGGGCGCCAGCATCCTTAACCTGGGGTCGGTAGCGGGGCAGTGGCCGTACCCAGGCGGACATGTCTACGGGGCGTCGAAAGCCTTTGTTCAACAGTTCAGTTACAACCTGCGTTGCGACCTGCAGGGCACCGGGGTACGCGTGACTGATCTCGCGCCCGGCATGGCCGAAACCGAATTCACGCTGGTCCGCACCAAAGGCAATCAGGCGGCTTCCGATGCGCTTTATAAAGGCACCACGCCCCTGCAAGCCGAAGACATTGCCGAGCAACTTTATTACCTGGCCACTCTACCGCCACATATCAATATCAATCGACTCGAAATCATGCCGGTGCGCCAGGCATGGGCGCCATTCGCGATTGATCGCGACCCTGCTTAGGCAAACCTCGTCGATTTCACTAACTCGATAGGTGAGACTTGATCACGCCCTTTCTCTTTAGCGAGATAAAGGGCGTCATCCACTCGCTTCATGATACTTTTGACCGATTCTTGAGGCCGTGCCTCAACCACACCAAAGCTGGCGGTGATGGGACCTGAGGTGGGGAAATTCGCGGTGTTAATCACGCACCGCATCTTATCGGCGAGAACCACGGCCTGCTCCAGAGATGTTTCGGGTGCCAGAAGCATAAACTCCTCGCCACCCCACCTTGCGCAGTAGTCTACTTGACGTAAATTGCCTTTCAGCAAATTGGCCATTTCGACCAATACCTGATCGCCTACATCATGGCCATAGCGATCATTGATATCTTTAAAGTAATCGATATCCAGCATGATCAAAGAGAGGGGACGTACGTAGCGATCCTGACGGCTGAGTTCACTTCTCAACGTCGTGTCGAATTGAGATCTGTTAACGAGCCCTGTCAGCATATCGGTGGTGGCGAGCTGCTTCAGCTGGGCCTCATTTTCCACCTGCTCGGTCACATCACGCTGTGTCAGTACCAGCGTGATGGCATCGTGCTGACAGGCCCCCATTGCCGTGATGCGCCACTCAATGTGTCGACACGACCCATCACGTTGACGAGAAACCTCACGCCCACCGATGCCCTTGAAGTTGCGCTCGACGTTGGTATTCAGCGCACCACGCAGTCGGGCAAGAATTTGCTCATTGGCCGCTTCCTGCTCAACCACAGTGGGGGTAGCGCCCAACCACTCCTCCCGGGTTCCTCCCCACAAGCGCTGATAGTCGGTATTGACGTCCAGAACCTGGACACTGCGCGAGTCCCTGGCCACGGTTAAGATAGCCACCGCATGGCCCGTCGACTCATCACTATCTTCAGGTCCGGGTCGCGCATAGTGCTGATACATACTATTTACTCATCCTTGAGCTTGTATTGCTCAACATGCGTAGCGGCACCGACCCACTTTAAAAGGTTCACTCGGTGTGGCCTCCGTGCTAGCTAAAACAGTGGAGACATAAAAATCATTTCATTTACGCTGACAGTATGATCATTTACTGGCTGTTAACATAACCTGCGTTATCCAACGCTAAATACAGGGATCCATTGCGCTGATTTTTGGACAATCCTACAAAAATAGTTACAAAGTACTTACATAGCGTAGAAGAGGTCGGTTAATTCTGCCTGCTTGGCAACAGCCCCCTTTTCAGAATGCCCATATAATGACCATTTATAACCCATATAGGCTCACCCCTCCCGGAACGCCTCGACCACCTGTTCGGCCAATACCTCACTGGCATCGCCACTGCCTGCTCGCTTCACCAGCGCTACTTGGTAATCGCCTAGTGGGGGCAGCGATTCGTTGTGGAGGCGTTTGAGCGGCGGGCGTATCAAGCTTTTGGGGAAAGCCGTCACGGCCAAATCGGCCAGCATGGCGGCCTCCTGCCCGGCACAGTGGTCGCAGGAGTAAGCAATGCGGTAAGCAATCCCCGCTTGATCAAGGGCATTGAGGGTAATTCGACGCCACGCGCACCCCTGTTGCGCCAGGGTCACCGGCAGTGGCGTTCGCTGCACGGCAACGCCATCCTCGCGCCCCGCCCACACCAGCGGTTCGCTGTGGACGATCTCTCCACGTCCGGTCTGACCAGGCCCTCCGGCCATCACGAGGGCGAGATCAAGCTCGCCCTCGTCCAACCTGGCGAGCAGGTCTTTGCTGCGCCCCACCTCGACATCGACCTGCACCGCCGGGTGCGAGCGTGCAAACTGGGCCAGTACAGTGGGCAAAATACGCCCCACCACATCGTCGGTTATTCCCAGCCCCACGCGCCCCTCGATGGCAGGCGCTAGAAACTGGGTCACGGCTTCAGCGTTGAGTTTAAGCAGCCGACGACCATAGCCCAGCAGTACTTCCCCCTCGGCCGTCAGGCGTACGTGCCGTGCCTCGCGTATAAACAGCGTCTGGCCGAGGATCTCTTCCAGCCGTTTGATCTGCATGCTCAGCGCGGAAGGGGTACGAAATAGCTGCTGGGCGGCGCGTGTAAAACTGCCGCTTTCCGCAATCGTCACGAAAGTGCGCAGCACCTCGCTATCCAGTAGCGGCAAGGCGGCCCGACTGGGTGGCAGGGTAGAGAGTTGGTTCATCACGCTCACCTTTCAGGAATTCTTAATGCTCAGTGTAGATCTTTTCGTTTGATTGATCCAAAAATGCGTATCAAGCTACTCCTCAGAGGTCGCGACCCTCCTGCTTATTAATCACAGCTCACACCTGCCCAGTCGGTGCGTAGGCGCCGCTTTCTGTGCAGCGGGGGTGACAATGGAGGTGCGAGATGAAGCGCGAAGCCCTGACCCAACATGCCCATAACGCCTGGGAAAAAGCCAGCCAGTTGGCGCCGCCGCCCAAGCCGCCAAAACTGCATTTTTACATGCCTGCCATGCCCTCGATGCGGCTGATTCGAGCGCTCGATATGCGCTGGTGGCGCTACCGGCGTCGGCGGCTATTTCGACGCCATATCTTGCCGCTACTGGCTTACGACGATCAGTTGTTGCAGGACCTTGGCCATTGCCGCGAAGATATTCTCTGGGCCAACCAGTTGCCACTAAAGGTCGATGCCATTCAGGCGCTAGAGGCTCGTCAGAAAAATGCCATGTAGCGCAAAGCTAGCATCAAAAAAAGCGTCGAACCCGGGAGAGGTTCGACGCTTGTATAGGCATACTACGCAGTGTTGAAGGCTGGCTCTTAAACCCCTACCGGCCCTCCGTCACGCTTTTGAATCACCACGGTTGATGCCCGCGGACGGACTTGGCCGCTAGCGGCAACGGTGGCATCTTGGGTCAGCGCACTGCCATCGGCAGGCCAGTTACCGGGGTGCTGAATGTTAATGAACAGCGCGGTTTTATCCGGCGTGGCAAAGATACCTGTCACTTCGCAGCCATTGGGCCCCACCGCAAAGCGCTTGAGCTGCTGCTGGTTGCTGTTGTTGATCACCGGCCCGGTTCCCTGAACCTCGCCCAGGCTATTGGGCACCACAGCTAATAGCTGGTCGTTGGTGTACTCGGTGACGCCTTCATAACCGTTGTCGGTCTCAATCCAGAGAATACCCTGGCCGTCCTCGCGCTCATCAAACCAGAGCCCATCCGGGCTTGCGAACTGGTTCATTTCGGTCAGGCCCGAGTGGTTATCCGCATCGTCGGCCGCCGCGCCAAATACAAACACTTCCCAGCGAAACGCATTCGGTAAGCGGCTTTCGCGCCAGCGGATAATGTGACCTGTTTCGTTGTTGGCACGTGGATTGGCCGCGTTAGTGGGTGCCAGGTCATAACCTACCCCCACCTGCTCCAGGCGCTCACCATCGTTGGTGTAGGTTGGCTGTGAATCTTCAGCAATCCGCTGTGAGTTATTGGTCAGAGTGAGGTACACCTCGCCCGATGCAGGGTCAACAGAGGCCCATTCCGGGCGATCCATCGGCGTGGCGCCCATTAAGTCTGCCGCGTCGCAGGTATTGATAATCACACCGGCTAAATCGTCCTCAGCCAAGCCTAAGGCTGCCGCCAGGGTTCGGCCATCCTGGGTCTTTGCATCAGGTGTCAGCGGCAGCCATTCACCGCTGCCATCAGCGTGAAAACGGGCCACATAGAGGGTACCGTTATCCATATACTTGCTGCCGATAGCAAGACGGTCATAGTGCTCACCGAGACGATTGGCATCGGCGGGATCCCAGACAGCATCGGAGACATATTTATATACGTACTCGTTGCGGGCATCGTGGCCTGAGTAGTAAACGATTGGCTTGCCAGCTTCCAGCTTGCCTAACCAGCAGCCTTCATGGCGAAAACGGCCCAGTGCCGTGCGTTTGACGGCACGAGCACCGCTATAGGGGTCGATTTCGACCTGGTAACCGAAGGTGCGCGCTTCGTTGCGGTAATCGTCCTCGGCGCGCTCGCCGCGTGGTGTGATATCAAAGCGGGCAAACTCGTCGTTCTCTTCAGAAGCATCACCCGCCGAGGTTTCCCAGGCATAGCGGCCGCGTTCAGTGGGAATACCAATGCGGGCGTCGTCCTGGAAGCGCTCGCCGGTGTGAACAAAGACGTTAGGCCAGTTCTCTTCGCAGGCAATATAGGTGCCCCAGGGCGTGACGCCGTTACCGCAGTTATTGTTGGTACCCCGGGTTTGGGTACCCGCCGGAGAGAAGCGCGTTTTAACGTAGTCACTTCCCGCCACGGGACCCGCCAGATCCATTTCCGTTGCACTGGTAAAGCGGCGGTTATAGCCTGAGCCCGGTACATGCGACCATTGCCCGTTGGCGTTCTTTTCAACCTCGACAAGGGTAACACCGTGAGCATTGATCTCGGTGCGCGACTCCGCTGCCGGGCGTTGCCCCTCATCCGCATTGGTAGGGCCGCCCTGGGGCGCCCAGAGTGCCGACTGGTCGATATATTCATTGTTGAGTGCCAGCACAAAACGGCGTGAGGCACTGTCAGCATCCAGGGCAAAACCCGCCATGCCGTCATGGTGCATGCCCACGCTTTCCGCCTGACGCTCGGCGGTCATTGGCTGGTCGGGCTGCCAGCTGTCGCCCGCGCTTAACGGTGTGCCCCAGGGCACCAAGACTTGGGCCACATAGCCTTCAGGCACCACGACAGCATCGGTGCGTGATCCTTGAACCGCCTCAAACGCCAGTGTCAGGGGTGTTTTTTGGGCGCCGCTGGAGGCAAGCGCTTGAGCCGCGCCGCCAAAGCTTAGCATCGAGGCAGCGGCCATGCTCAAACTACCGCGCATGACATCGCGCCGGGATACATGGTGCGCCAATACTTCGGCGAAAGGTTGGTTGCCGCTGTGGTTAAACAGGCGATGATCTTCGATCTCTTTACTCATTATGGTCTCCCCCCTGATCGTTTGTAGGCCAACGATTGAACGTTAGGAGACACTAAAGAAGCTAAATGACAATACGATGGCGGAGTGCCTGCATTTATATGAAGATTGTCTGTGTGGCAAAGCCGTGACATAAGCCCATACTTATTCAACACTCAGCACGATGACTTTATTGAAGCGTGCCCAACAGGAGCAATAATGAGACTGATCCGCCTCATGTGGGTCGTGCTGGCAGGGTTGAGTTTTAGCATCGGAGTCCTCGGCATTTTTCTGCCCCTGCTGCCTACCACCGTCTTTATGCTAATAGCCGTTTACTGCGCCTCCAAAGGGTCGCCTCGCTTCGAGGCCTGGATCCGCTCCCGCCACTATGTGGGCCCGTTGCTGGTCACTTGGGAGCAGGAGCGGGCTATCTCCAGGCGCGGAAAATTGGCGGCCGTCAGCACGATCGCGTTGAGTGCACTGATCACGGCTTGGTCGCTCGGCCCCGGCTGGACACGCTGGGGCGTGATCGCCCTACTGGTGCTGATTGCCCTTTGGCTGGCCACCCGGCCAGAGCCGTCTTCCTCGCCTTAGCCAAGATTAAAGCAGGGCTAAACCACCACCTTATGGGTCGACACCACTTGGCGCAGCCCCATGAACGAGCGGATCTGGCGCACGCCGGGCAGGTAGAGCAACTGTTCAGCGTGCAGCCTGTTGAAGCTTTGGCTGTCCCGGGTGCGCACCAGCATAAAGTAGTCGAATTCCCCGGTGACCACGTGACACTCCATACAGCCTGACACCTTCTGGGCGGCCTCTTCAAAGGCAGCGAAGGATTCCGGCGTCGAGCGATCCAGCACCACGCCGATCAGCACCACCATCCCCGCCTGCAGCTGTTCCGGGTCTAGATGAGCCACCACCCGGCTGATTACCCCATCCCGCTTGAGCCTTTCCACCCTGCGTAAGCACGCCGCCGGGCTCAAGTTCACCTGCTCTGCCAGCGCCACATTGGAGAGCGTGGCATCGTCCTGAAGCAGTTTCAGAATACGCCGATCTGTTCGGTCCAGCTCAGCCGCCTGATCATCAGGCTCAGAGCCTGAACGGGAAGTTTTAGAGCGCACTATTATTTACCTTATTGACCTTTAGACACTATTTAAAACCATATCAAGCATTTAATGCCAATGCTTGTTGCTTTAACGCGCATCATTTTGCAACACAAAAATCGCAGCTAACACTTAGTATAAATAGCAGAGCACGCCCATAGTTCACACAAAGCTGTTCAAACAAAGCTTCCACCTCCCCACTCGCCAAGCGAGCTGTCTATTTCGCACTGAAACGCTTAAAAGCCGGAGCCTGCTATGAACCTAGAACGTTTCCCCCGCTACCCACTCACCTTTGGACCGTCCCCCATCACACCGCTCAAACGTCTAAGCGAACATCTCGGCGGTGACGTAGAGCTCTACGCCAAACGCGAAGACTGCAACAGCGGACTGGCCTTTGGCGGCAACAAAACCCGCAAACTGGAGTACTTGATTCCTGAAGCGTTGGAACAGGGCTACGATACGCTGGTATCGATTGGTGGTATTCAGTCCAACCAGACCCGCCAGGTGGCTGCCGTGGCCGCCCATTTGGGCATGCAATGTGTGCTGGTGCAGGAGAACTGGGTCAACTACTCCGATGCGGTGTACGACCGGGTGGGTAATATCGAGATGTCGCGCATCATGGGCGCCGATGTACGCATGGACGACGCGGGGTTCGATATCGGCATTCGCCCCAGTTGGGAGCAGGCCATGGAAGATGTTCGCCAGCGGGGCGGCAAGCCCTTCCCGATTCCTGCGGGCTGTTCAGAGCACCCCTATGGCGGCTTGGGTTTTGTGGGCTTTGCCGAAGAGGTGCGCCAGCAGGAGAAAGAGCTGGGCTTCACCTTTGATTATATTGTGGTGTGCTCGGTCACCGGCAGCACCCAGGCGGGCATGGTGGTGGGCTTTGCCGATGATGGCCGTGCCCAGCGTGTGATCGGTATCGACGCTTCCGCCAAGCCGGAACAAACCCGCGAGCAGATCTTACGCATCGCCCGCAACACCGCCGAGCTGGTGGAGCTGGAAGGCGGCATTACCGACGACGATGTGATTCTGGATACCCGCTACGGCGGCCCGGAATACGGCCTGCCCAACGAAGGTACGTTGGAAGCCATTCGTCTGTGTGCTCGCTTGGAAGGCGTCCTCACCGACCCGGTTTACGAAGGCAAATCCATGCACGGCATGATCGATAAGGTGCGCAACGGCGAATTCCCTGCGGGCTCCAGGGTTCTCTATGCTCACCTGGGCGGTGTACCGGCATTGAATGCCTACAGCTTTCTATTCCGCAATGGATAAGTTCTTAACGGGAAAAGGATAAAACACCCATTTCGCCTCCTCTGATCAGGCATTTATATAATACCCATCAGACGGTTATTGCTGTACAAATAAAGTACAGCCTTTAGTCTTGGCGTATCGGATATTCACGCATGAGGATACGCCATGTCTTCTACCCTTCCTGCTCACGTCACCCTTGAAGACCTTGCGCACTGGGCCGAACCGCTGCCCGACGTAGAGGTGCACGGACTTGATATGGGCTGGTACATCGTTCGCTTGCATCAGGATAACAACGTCAGCTTGCTGATCGACCAGAATGGCGAGACACAGCGCTTTACCGGCACGCAGTGGATTGGCCGTGCCTTGGCACCGCTGGGTTTCACCCATGGCACGCTGACCTGGGCCGACGCCACCGATGAAATGATCGGCACCGATGTGCCCCCTGTGTCTGCTCAGCAGCGCATGGCCCATGGCGTTCGCGTAGCTTTTAACCAGGCCTGTCTATAAAATTGATAGAGCGCCATCAAGAGCTTTCAAGTAACTGTGTGGACGATCAATTTGCCGAAGGATGGACGCTATGCGCGATGATGAGAAATACACCAATACTGAAGAGCAGTTGCTTTATCTTCAAAAAAGCCTGGATGAAGAAGATAGCACCGCTCTGGAAGCGCTATTTGCCGAGCTGGATATCCTGGCCATTGCGCGCACTCTTGAGTCTTTTCCCGCCAAAACCCGCGATCGGCTTTGGGAGTACATACCGGCCGAGCTCATCGGCGAGGTCTTGGCAGAAGTCGATGAAGACATTCGTGCTGACTATATCGAAGATCTATCGGCCAGCGATGTTGAGCAGATCGTCAAGGGCCTGGATGCCCAGGAAGTGGCTGAAGTACTGGACGTTGCTGACGAAGCCATCAAGACCAGCGTCTATGCCAGCCTGGACCAGGAAATTCGCGCTCAGGTCGAAAACCTGCATGCCTATGAAGATGACGTGGTGGGGCGTTACATGGACCCCGAGACGGTCAATGTAAAGCAGGGCGTCTCGTTAGAAGCCGTGCAACGCTATATACGCATCCACCAGCTGCTCGACGATGAATCCCAGCAGATCATGATCACGGATAAAGATAAGCGATTGCTCGGTACGCTGACGTTGATCGATTTGATCAAACAACCACAAAGTGCCGTGGTTGATGAGTATATGGATGATTTCTTTACCCTGAATGATCAAATGAAAGTCAGTGATGCAGCGGCGTTATTGCGCTCCAAAGAGCTGCCCTTTGTGCCCGTGTGCGATAGCGATGGATTGCTGGTTGGGCAGTTGAACTCCGCCGATGTATTAGAAATCACCCAAGATGACGCTGACATGACCCTGAAGCACATGTCAGGGGTCAGTGACGAAGAAGAAGTGTTCACCCCCATCATGCGCAGTGCTAAAAGCCGCGGCATTTGGCTGGGTATTAACCTGTTGACCGCTTTTTTAGCCGCCTTCGTGATCGGACGCTTTGAAGTGGTCTTAGATCAAATTGTGGCGCTGGCTATCTTAATGCCGGTGGTTGCCAGTATGGGAGGGATTGCCGGCAGCCAGACCCTCACCGTCGTCATCCGCGGTTTAGCATTGGGGCAGCTCGCGGGTAACAATATAAAGTGGCTTTACAACAAAGAGATGTGGGTAGGCATGAGCAATGGCCTGATTTGGGCGCTAGTGGTGGGTTTGATTGCTCATATTTGGTTTGGCGATGCCATGATTACGCTGGTCATTACCCTGGCTATCTTTATCAATATGAGCCTGGCCAATGTCTCTGGGGTGCTGATTCCACTGGTGTTGAAAAGGCTGCAGATTGATCCGGCGCTGTCCGGCGCAGTGATTTTAACCACCGTCACCGATGTGGTTGGCTTTCTGTCATTTCTCGGGCTGGCGACGCTCATTATCCTGTGATATTTGCTTTTCAGCAGGCCTCGAAGTAACGCCAACCTTTAGCCACACATCCAGGACAGGACTTAAGGCTTGCCTTCTTCGACAAAATGCTATGAAACTTAATTTCAACTTTGGTTTCGATATCTAGCCGTTTTTAGAAGAAGGCCGTGAGTTATATGGAGAGCGGCTCACCCCATATTCATAAAAAATTTTAGACTGAATCATTACAAAAAAATAAATCCATAATAATTGCAACTAGAATATAAAACCGCATGCCAAAAGACCTCATGACAAAAATACTAAAGCCTTATATAAAAGAAACTTAAAACCAACTTTTAAAAAAGTCTAATAAAATTTATACGGTATATAAAGCCGCCAACTCTTTAGCAGTATTGCCAAAGACAGTTCACGCCCATCTTATTGATATTTATAAAAAATAGATCAAAAGCTCTAGACATCACCCCGATCTCATACTGACACAACAATGTATATAAATAGAAATTTACATAAAATTAATCTTTTATACATAATCCCAAAAACTACGCGAAATTTATAAATGGCATGGCCATATAAAATAGCCACGCACCCCATTGAGCAGACGCAAAGAGCGGTATAATGTAGAGAACCTCGTTAAATCAATTTTAATAATCTAAGAAAAAGATCTTGGCAGACACTTTTGCGCTGTTCAAAAGCCTCGCTTGCTTAACTATACTATCGAACAATGCACACCTAAAAAGTTATTGATTTTAATTAAATTAACCACCCTACTTATCAGCTTTAACGAAATCATCACATTTCCAACGCGTAGGTTTTAGCTTGAAGACAGTCAATTAAAAAACTATTAATTAAAAATATTGAGCTGGGCCATACTTTGATCTCAATCCTAGGTAGGAACATGACCTGAACGTCCCGACTGAGATCTCCTGTACACCTTGCAACATAGACAAGCTGTTTTGGTAAAAAACACCCATTCAACTGAAAGATAACTGATCCACAAACTCTTCTACACCAAGCAGCAATTGAATCGTGCTGGGGATGGAGGCACAACGCTCTGCTGACGTATGCTGTTATTGAATTAACAGTGACGACTAACAGTCTTGGGGAAAGTGTATGCCTTCAACCATGGAAAAAGCCTTGTCGGTGGCTCCCTCCAACGAGAGACCGGATGGCAAGGGCCAGAAGCTTAGCGACCGGGTTTACGGTGATATCGTCGACCGAATTATCCAGCGTGAATTCGGTGAAGGTGAACGACTGCCCTCAGAGGAACAACTGGCATCTCATTACGGTGTGTCTCGTCCGATCGTGCGCGAAGCATTGGCTAGATTGCGCGATGATGCACTGGTTCGCTCGCAACGTGGCGCGGGGAGTTTCGTACAACGGCGCCCCGATCGTGCCATGCTTGAGTTCGCTCCGCTGGAAAGCCTAGCCGATATCCAACGCTGCTTTGAGTTCCGCATTGCCGTGGAAACCGAGGCCGCGCGACTCGCGGCTATCAAGGCAACAGCACAAGAGCGCGTGGCACTGACCAAAGCACTGGCATTGCTTGAGCAACGTATACGCGACAATGCGCTGGGGGTAGATGCCGATTTCAACTTCCATCTATCCATTGCTCACGCTACGCATAACCGATTTTTCTCCGACACACTGTTGTCGCTTAAGTCAGCTATCACGTATGGCCAGAACATGGCGCGCGGTCTTGGCTTGCGACGCCCTGAGCGCCATGTCCCCGAAGTACAAGTCGAACACCGTGATATCCACGATGCCATCCTCGCTGAAGACGAGGAGCGTGCCGCTTTTTGTATGCAGCATCACTTGAGTAGTTCGCGTCGGCGTGTCTTCGAGGGGTAGATACTTAACAACTTTTACAACTTAGACTTGACAACTTTTACAACTCAACTAGCATGAGCAGTAAGATTGTTCACGCTGGAAAACATGGTGTGTAACGATCTGGTAGTACGCAGGCCGAGTACAATAAAATCAATAACTAAGGCTCTCATTGGCGCAACTACCGTTTAACGACGATAAAACGTGCATCCAATAATACAACTAAGTCGGAGCATTCCATGACATTTACCCTCAAGACACTCGCGTTGTCCGTAACCGCTATCAGCGCCATCGGGGTTGCTGGTGTGGCCCAGGCCGAATACCCGGAAGAAGACATCACCTACATTATTCCCTTCGATCCAGGTGGTGAATCCGATGTAACGGCACGCTTCCAGGAGCCGATCCTGGAGGAGGAGCTTGGCGTTTCGGTCAATGTTACGCATCGACCTGGCGGTGGCGGCGCCGTGGCATGGAGCGAATTCCAGAATAGCGCCGAGCCCGATGGCTACGAGATCATCGGCGTGAATATCCCCCATATCATCGGTCAGCCAATACAGCGTAATAATGCTGGTTATACGACTGACGACTGGCGAATCGTGACCTTCTTCCACTCTACGCCCAATGCGTTAATCGTATCTAACGACAGCCCCTACAACACCCTGGAAGACCTCGTCGAGGACGCCAAGGAAAACCCCGAAGCCATCACGCTAGGGGGTAGCGGCACCTACAGCGCCAACCATCTGGATATGCTGCGCTTCGAGAAAGAAGCCGATATAGACCTAACCTACATCCCCTTCTCAGGCACTGGTCCTCTTAAAGGCGCGCTTGAAGGCGGTCATGTCGCCGGGATCTTTAATTACACCATGCTCGGTACTGAAATGGCCGATAGCGTTAAAGTGCTAGCCGTAGCCGCCGAGGAACGCGTCAAGTCACTGCCTGATGCGCCCACCTTCAAGGAACAGGGCTACGATATCGTCGGTGGTGCCTACCGCGGTGTCGCGGTGCCCAAGAACACCCCCGATGACGTGGTGGCTACCCTGGAGGAAGCCTTCGCCGAAGCCAATCGTCAGATCACCGAGAAGCAGGAGCCGTTGGGCTTCGTGATGGAGTACATCACCGGTGAAGAAGTCGATGAAGTAATGACCATGCTACGCGAGGCCTACGGCCCGATCCTCGAAGAAGCCGAGTAACACTCCTCCCTCTGCGGGGTCCTTGATTGGGCCCCTATTTTTTGTTTTTTCACCATGCTAGCCACGCACGCGTGGCTACAAGGAGGGCGACCCATGGATATGTTACTGGAGGCGCTGACCTCCCTTCTGACTTTCGAGAGTATATTGACCGTCCTGATCGGAGTGTCGGCGGGGCTTTTCATCGGTGCCATGCCTGGACTCACGGCTACGATGGCACTTGCCATGCTGTTGCCTTTCACGTTCTCGATGGAGGCCTTGCAGGGGTTGATCGCCTTAGGTGCGGTTTACATGGGCTCTATCTATGGCGGTGCATTCACCGCCATTCTGATCAATACCCCCGGGACCCCTTCTTCCATAGCCACCACCTTCGATGGTTACCCCATGGCACGTCAGGGTCGGGCGTATGAGGCCCTGGCCGCGGCCACTATCGCCTCGGTGGTGGGCGGCATCGTCGGGGTGATCTTTCTATTGATCCTCGCGCCGCCGCTCGCGCGGCTGGCGGTTGCCTTCGGGCCGTCGGAGATGTTCTGGGTGGCGATGCTGGGGCTGACCCTGGTCGCCAGTCTGTCGAGCGACTCCCTGCTGAAGGGCCTTCTTGCTGGCTGTATAGGCATTCTGCTGAGCACGATCGGGGTGTCGCCGGTCGGGGGCGAAAGCCGCTTCACCTTCGGCTATCCGCCGTTACAAGGTGGCATTGAGCTGATCGTAGCGCTGATCGGGCTATTCGTGATCCCCGAGCTGTTGACCATGGCGGCGGAAGGACGCGGGGCATTGCCCGACGGAGGCGAACTGCGCAAGAAAGAGGTCTCCATCGCCAAGATAGCGCGGCGTATCTTCAGTAAACCGATTAACCTTATCCGCTCGTGTCTAATCGGCCAAGTCATCTCAATCATCCCCGGCGCCGGGGGCAATGTCACCAGCCTGGTGGCCTATAACGAGGCGCGGCGTTTCTCTAAGGAACCCAAAAGTTTTGGCAAGGGCAACGTCGATGGTGTGGTGGCGTCGGAATCGAGCAACAATGTGATGGTCGCGGGCAGCATGGTGCCACTGCTTACTTTGGGCATACCCGGCGCGCCGCCCGATGCTATCATCCTCGGGGTGTTGCTGATGCATGGTCTGCGTCCAGGACTCGACCTCTTCACCGAGTCTGGGGTGTTGACCAACGGCTTCATCCTCTCCATGGGCATGGCGGCATTAATGCTACTACCTGTCGGGTTGTTGGGTGGACGCCTGATCCACCGTGTGGTGATCCGAACGCCCTATTACTTCCTAGTGCCGAGCATCGCTATGGTGACCATTCTCGGGACATTTGCGTTGCGCAACAGCATGCTGGATGTAGGGATCATGCTAATCCTGGGCACGGCTGGCTACTTCTTACGGCTGATCGGCATTCAGGCGGCTCCCATCGTGCTTGGCCTGATCCTAGGAGGAATTGCCGAACAGGGCTATGTACAGACGCTCATGGCGGCGGTGGTCGATCCGATTCCCTGGCTAAGGTTGGTGAGCAACCCACTCTCAATGGTACTCGCTGGTCTAGTAGTGCTAGGCGCGGCAACTGCGCTGGTACCCATGTGGCTGGCACGCAAGGGGCTGTTGGATAAAGTTGATGCAAATGACAGTGGAGGCTCGTCATGATTCTGCGTCTTAATACCGATATCGCTGCGGGCGCTCTCGGCCTGGTGTTTGGTGCCTTGCTGTGGTTTCCCAAGGGTGATATCGGGCGGCTTAGCATCATCTTCCCGCGCGCTATCCTGTTGATCCTGGCGCTGATCTCGATCGCCCTGGTCGTCAAGGGGTTCATCAAACCGAGTGGCCGCCAAATCGAGATCACTGGCAGCCCACGGCGGCTGCTCACGGTCATGATCGGCTTTTTTGTTTGGTGGGGCGTGGTCGAGATCCTGGGTTTCCTGCTAACGACGCTGATCGCTTTCTTTGCCCTCACTTGGTATCTGTCCAGGGTGGAAACCGCGGTTACCTGGCAGCGCATGTTGAAGTGGACCCCGATCATCGTGGCGCTAGTCGGTATCTTTTACCTGACCTTCACGGAGGTGCTAAATGTGCGCCTGCCGTCAGGTATTTTCTTTTAGTAGGAGTGATGATTTGGTGGGGACCGGGATCATGCCCGGTCCCCACCCACACCATCAGTGGTAAGGCGTCTTTCCCACCTTCCCCCCACTTTTATGTTCACTGCGTCAAACGTCATGATCAGGTCGAATGGCGCAGCAGTACAATCACGACATTCTGTGATGGGCTCAGCGCTCAGCTTAGGCCTGGTAGAAAACCTATGCATACTCAAAGTGCTAAACCAGCATGGTTGGTCACCACGTCAATCTATTCCCCACAGCTGTAATACTGACGAATTACTTCCCAGGACAGAGGGATCTGGCAGTCGCGATGGGGTAAGCAGTATGGCTGCATAGCCTGCGACGACGCTTAGGCGATCAGGCCATCCCCCAGTACTGAATCTCTTATTGCAGCCCAGCCCAGAACGCCTCTGCATAGGGGCTCAGCGGAGCGACAGGTCTGGTGAGATGAATTTCCAGCGGGATATCCCAGCTCTGATCCAAAGCACGATGCAGCCTCGCATCCAAGATCTCCTGCTCGGTGAGACTTTTGGGCAGCCAAGCGACCCCTTTGTTCTCCAGAGCCATAGACATTAGAACCGCCGCTAAATGACTGCTAAAGCGTGGCTTCAGGTGCAAGAACGCTTCTTTACCTTGAAGTCTATGCGAAACGATACGCCCCAGCCCTGATTCTTCGGTGTAGGCAAGGTAAGGCAGTGACTCAGGCGAGGCGTCGAATTGCGCTGACCCTCCAGCTAAGGCAAGTAGCGTGTCGCGACCAATTTCTTTACTAATGAACTGATCAGCCGTTAAACGTGGGGGAACCTCCGGGTGACGGTGGCAGAGTAAAAACTGTACTTGACCATGCACCAACATTTGCTCGCAAGTGGCCATACTGTCGGAGTGCAACTGAACGGATTCAATGGGTGCGCCCTTTTCTGCGCTTCTGATCCAGCGTGGAAAGAATGTGAACGACAATGAATGGGTCGCCGCAAAATGAAGTGTTTTAGCGGCGGTTCCTGCAACTTCTTGCGCTTCGGCTCTGATCCGATAGAGCCTGCTAGCCGCATCTTGAGCGCTCGCAAGAATATGCCTGCCAGCTTCGGTCAACGTGGCGCCTTGGGGGGTGCGGATAAACAGATCGGCGCCGATCCAATTCTCCAAAGAGCGTATTCGCCGGCTGAATGCCGGCTGAGTGATGTGCCGAGCTTCTGCAGCACGGACGAAGCTTCCGTACTCGGCCAACGCTTCAAAATCTTCCAACCAAATGAGTTCCATAGGGCAATGCCGTCTCGGTATAGGGCGCGGCATTTATAGCATTGGGCACGCCCTCTCGCCAAGTTTACCATGGCCACGTCAGCTATAAGAGGAACACGTCATGCGTATCGTCGAAATCCGAGAAAAAACCGTTTCTATTGCCTCACCTATCGCTAACGCCTACATCGATTTTTCCAAAATGACCTGTTCGGTCGTAGCGGTCATTACCGATGTCATTCGTGATGGCAAGCCCGTCATCGGCTATGGCTTCAATTCCAACGGCCGTTACGGCCAAGGCGCGTTGATGCGGGATCGCTTCCTGGATCGTATCAGCGAAGCGGATCCGGCATCGCTGATCGACGAAGAGAACGATAACCTCGACCCGTTCGCCATCTGGAAGACCCTGATGACAAACGAGAAGCCGGGTGGCCATGGTGAGCGTTCGGTCGCTGTTGGCACCATCGATATGGCTGTCTGGGATGCTGTCGCCAAGATCGAAGGTAAGCCTTTGTATCGCCTGCTGGCTGACCGTTATCGCGGCGGCGTGGCCGATGACAAGGTCTGGGTTTATGCGGCGGGCGGTTATTACTATCCCGACAATGACCATTCCAAGCTAAAGGCTGAGATGCAGAGCTATCTGGATCGCGGCTATGACGTTGTAAAAATGAAGATCGGTGCCGCGCCTTTGGATGAAGACATTCGCCGCATCGAGGCCGTGCTCGACGTTGTTGGTGACGGCCGTCGCCTGGCCGTGGATGCCAACGGTCGCTTCGATCTGAAAACGGCCATTGCTTACGCCGAGGCCATTAAGAAGTACAACCTGTTCTGGTACGAAGAGATCGGTGACCCACTCGACTATGCCTTGCAAGCCGAGATGGCGAATCACTATGAGTTGCCGATGGCCACTGGTGAAAACCTGTTTTCTCACCAAGATGCCCGCAACCTGCTGCGTTACGGTGGCATGCGTCCTGATCGCGACTTCTTGCAGTTCGACTGCGCACTGTCCTACGGCCTGGTGGAATACATGCGCACTCTGGACGTAATGAAAGAAATGGGCTGGTCCTCACGCCGTGTGGTGCCGCACGGTGGCCACCAGATGTCGCTGAACATCGCTGCTGGCTTGCACCTGGGCGGCAACGAGTCCTATCCAGATGTGTTCCAGCCATTCGGCGGTTTTGCTGATGGCACCCAGGTAGAGAACGGCTATGTCGGTCTGCCTGATGTACCGGGCGTGGGCTTTGAAGCCAAATCCGCGCTTTACGCCGTCATGCGTGAACTTGGCGAGGGCTAAGCCCTACTTGTGAATGCCTCGTCACGTGCGGGGCATTCGTGCTTTTGGCATCAATCCCTGATCCCAAAAGCACGAATGCTCCTCAGAAAAATAACTGAGATGCGCTCGTAGAAACGCCCAGATCACACTGGTACAGCCAGCTTAATGTACATGTGCTGATCGGCATCTTTATCGGCGCAAAGCTGCAGCCATTTGCGAATGCTTCATCAAAATACTGCTGTCTCTATCATCTTAGGTACTGTTGTCGTCAGCATAGCTAAGATAAGAATTATCAAGGACATAGGTCGGAGCGCTGATCTATATTGTGGCAGTGGCGAGCACCATCAGGGATTCTTGGATAATACTAAAAACCAAGATATGTCGTTTTCACTTCACCCTAGTATAAAGCCAAACAAGCGTATGCAATTATTGCTACATGATTTGGCTTTGCAACGCCGTTCCAACGCTCGCTGCCCATGCGAAAAGAGCGCAATGATACGGAGAACCTCATTAAACCAGTGGTGCTGGCCCGCTAACGCCGCTAGGGTAAACAACTCATCGAGCAAATCCGTGGTAGCAGGAATTATGCCACTCTGTTAGCTCGCGTGACTGGACAGCCCATGTAACATTCACCGCTAGCAACCAAGAAGGGGCCAAATTAACACCAGTAATCCCGTTAGATTCAACGACAAGTTGTGTACTTTTACGCGTGTGCTTCTCCTCGTATGAACGATGTATGGTACCCAAGCAGATAACTGCTACATTCATTCTGATTGCGGTTAATCAGTGAAACAATTGAGGCCGCTGAAAATCGTTAATGCTCGGAACATAAATTAAAAAATTTTCAACAGGATGGTTCTGAATGCCCTGTGAACCTTCGAAAGAGACGCTACGCATGAAAGCTCGCGCTCGCCATCCTTGTAGGGTTTTCTCGACTCCATGGCAGAAACAAAGATTGGAATAGACCGTGGATCTGACATTGCTTTAGTGACATACCCGTGCTGTGACGCTCATCGAACCAGGCTGGCACTACGGCCAACACACAGGCTCAGCCTGATAATTGCTAAATGTACACCTACTACTTAAAGCTAATAGCCAGGTTAGCAGCCCCCCTTAATGGCATGGGGCCACTAACTATTATACGTGAACCCACCGCCCCGTCTGATCTGACGTTTCAATAGCCTCTATTAATCGATTAACGCGTGCGGCTTCACGAAAGTCGGGGTAAAGGGGACGGTCATTGATAATGCCTTCAACCAGATCGCGCACCTCGATAATCTTCTGATCGTTATAGCCCAGGCCGTGCCCCGGCGCTGGGCTGAACGCAGCATAGTCAGGGTGTTCAGGGCCCGCTAACAGGGTGGTGAACCCGCGTCTGCCGTGGGCATCGCCGTGGCGATATAGCTGCAGCTCGCTCATGCGTTCCTGGTCAAACACAATGGCGCCTTTGGTGCCCGTTAGCGTGTAGGCCAAGCCCATTTTGCGGCCAGCGGCCACCCGGGAGGTTTCGATATTGCCGATTAACCCCTGGTCAAACCGCAGCATGGCCTGGGCCTGGTCGTCGTTTTCCACTACGGCCATACCGCTGCCGTCGACTTTGGGCCGCTTGGCGATAACGGTCTGTAGTTGGCCACATACCTCAGTAATACGCTGCCCGGTTAAAAACTCGCCCATATTGAGAATATGCGACCCCACATCGCCTAGCGCGCCGGTACCGGCTGTTGCCCGCTGTGTATGCCAGTCGTGGGGCTTTTGCGGGTCGAGCAGGTAATCCTCGTTGTGCCGTCCACGAAAGTGAGTCAATTCACCGATTTCACCACTGGCGACAATTTGGCGGGCCAACTGGCTGGCAGAATTGCGTATATAGTTGAAGCCCACCAGGGTTTTGACGCCCGCCTTTTCAGCCGCCGCGACCATCTCGTCGGCATCGGCGCTGCTTAGCGCCAGCGGCTTTTCAGCGTAAACATGTTTGCCCGCGGCAATGGCGGCCAGCGCCATCTCTTTATGCAGAAAATTGGGCGCGCAGATATCCACCACGTCCTCTTCACTGTCTGCCACCAGGGCACGCCAATCGTCGGTGGCGCGGGAAAAGCCCCAGGCCCGCGCCCGGCTTTCGGCTATGGCGAGGTCGACATCTGCCAGCAGTTCGCACACGGGTTTAGCGGGTAGTTCAAAAACGCTGGACGCTGCATTAAAGGCAATCGCGTGGGCTTTACCCATAAAGCCGGTGCCGATCAGGCCAATCTTGAGGGTTTTCATTGTGGTTATCCCTGTTTTAAAAATAACGCCGGGCTGGGCCCGGCGTTGAATGGTGTCTTGCTCCGCAGGCTGTTTACATCGTCGGCATGGTGAAGTGATTGGTCTCTTCACGAATACCACTAGGCCAGCGCTGGGTGATGGTTTTCATGCGAGTATAGAAACGCACACCGTCGGGGCCGTGCATATGCAGCGGGCCAAACAGCGAACGCTTCCATCCGCCGAAGCTGTGGAACGCCATGGGCACCGGGATCGGCACATTAACGCCGACCATGCCGACCTGAATCTGCTCGCAGTACTGACGCGCCGCATCGCCATCACGGGTAAAGATCGCCGTACCGTTGCCGTACTCGTGAGCATTGACCATGCTGACGGCTTCGTCGAAGCTCGCCACGCGAGCAATCGCCAGCACCGGGCCGAAGATTTCTTCAGAGTGAATGCGCATGTCTGGCGTCACATGATCAAATAGTGTTCCACCAATAAAATAGCCATCGCCCGCCCCCTCTATCGTTGTCTGGCGGCCGTCTACTACCAGCTCTGCTCCTTCATCCACGCCGGTTTGAATATAGCCCGCCACTTTGTCGCGGTGTTCGCGGGTGATGAGCGGGCCCATATCGTTATCCGGGCCATCGACCAGACCAGGCCCAACCGTCAATTTCTCCAGTTCAGCCACCAGCTTTTCGCGCAGGCGGTTGGCGGTATCTTCGCCCACTGGCACCGCCACGGAAATCGCCATGCAGCGCTCGCCTGCTGAGCCATAGGCCGCGCCCATCAGCGCCCCCACGGCTTGATCAAGATCCGCATCGGGCATGATTACCATGTGGTTTTTGGCGCCGCCCAGGGCCTGAACACGTTTGCCATGGGCTGATGCGGTAGCGTAGATGTACTCGGCGATTGGGGTAGAGCCCACAAAGCTCACCGCCTGAACACGCTCATCGGTAAGCAGCACATCCACCGCTTCTTTATCACCATTGACGACGTTGAAGACGCCATCCGGCAGGCCCGCTTCTTTAAGCAGCTCGGCTAGGCGCAGCGGCGTAGAGGGGTCTTTTTCCGAAGGCTTCATGATGAAGGTATTGCCGCAGGCCAGGGCGATGGGGAACATCCACATGGGCACCATGGCGGGAAAGTTGAACGGCGAGATACCTGCACACACGCCCAGCGGCTGCATCATCGAGTAACTATCAACGCCGGTGCCGACGTTCATGGAGTGCTCGCCCTTCTGGAGGTGGGGAATGCCACAGGCAAACTCGACCACTTCCAGGCCCCGGGTCACTTCGCCTTTGGCGTCAGAAAACACCTTGCCGTGTTCGCTGGAGACCAGTCGTGCCAGCTCATCGGTGTGCTCCTCGACCAACGCCTTGAACTTAAACAGAATACGCGCGCGCTTCAGCGGCGAGGTTTTAGACCAGGCGACAAAGGCCTCATCGGCGATGCGCACTGCGTCAAGGGTTTCATCGGCACTGGCCAGCGCCACCTGGGCGCTCTGTTCACCGGTGGCCGGGTTGTAAACCGGCGAAGTGCGCAGGCTCTGCCCGGCGGAGAGCTGACCATTAAGATAGTGGGATAACGTTTGCATATAGGCTCCTGATTAAAAGATGGCGCTGGCGCTATTTAGCTGGCAACGTCAAAACCTGCCTGCTCGGCAAGTTGGCGTAAGTTGCGATAACCCAGGCGGGCGTAAGTCAGCGGATGGGCGACTTCCGGGTCTTGTTCGGCTTCAACCACCAGCCACCCCTGGTAACCCTGTTTGCACAGGTGGGTTAAGGCGGGCAGAAAATCCACATTGCCATCCCCCGGCACCGTAAACAGCCCGTCTAACACGCCGTTTAAAAAACTTTTGTCGCGGTTGCGTAACGCATCTAGCACTGGGAAACGCAGGTCTTTGCAGTGCACATGGTGGATACGCTGGCTGTAGCGTTTTGCAATGGCGAGTGGGTCACCGCCGGCACCTCGCAGATGGCCAAAATCAAGCAGTAGCCCCACGCCTTCGCCGGTGTTGTCCATCAAGCGCTCAACGTCGGCCTGGCTTTCGATCACCGTGCCCAGGTGGTGGTGATATACCAACTGAATGCCCTGGGATTTCAGGTAGTCGCCCAATACCTCCAGGCCATGCAGCAGGCGCTGCCACTCTTGCTCGGAAAGGTGCGGACGCTGGGAAAGCGGGCACTCCTGATCGCCGTGTACACAGTGGGTGACTTCGCACAGCACCATCACCTTGGCGCCGCACTCCTTGAGCAGGTTCATATGATCCTGAATGGCGTCAATCTCTTCTTCAGGCGTGCGCTCCAGCAACTGCGCGGAATACCAGCCCGACACAAGCGCCAGGTCGTGGGCGCTCAGCGCTTGGCTCAAGGCGTCGGGGGTGCGGGGAAATTTATTGCCCAACTCGAAGCCGCTAAACCCCGCTTCGCGGCCCTCTTTCAAACAGGTTTCCAGCGGTGTTGCGCCGCCCAGGCTGGGCAAGTCGTCGTTCGTCCAGGTGAGCGGGTTGATGCCTAAAGTAACCGTTGGCATAGCGTATTCCTTATGATTGTTTGAGCATTCTCGGCGTTAGGGTGCTTTAACCTATCGCCGACTATCTGATGTAATGCATTCGATTAGCGGGCTTGGCGCTGCTTGGCCTCACGATAGCCTTGATAGGCTGACTTAACCTGCTCACGCTCGGAAACCTCGGGCACGGCGACTTCCCACCAAGCACCACCTTCCTGGGTGCTGGGTAGCGGGTCGGTGTCCAGGGCAATCACATAGGTCGAGGTGGCGCTGCGAGCGCGCACCAGCGCCTGCTCCAGCTCCGCAATGCCGCTCACCGATTCAGACTCACAGCCCAGAGATTTGGCATGGGCGGCAAAATCGGTTTTCGGGGCGCCAGCCTCGACAGTGAGGCAATCTTCCAGCAGGTTGTTGAACCCCGCGCCGCCGGTGGCCTGCTGCAAGCGGTTGATGCAGCCATAGCCGCGGTTATCCAACACCACCACAATCAGCTTGTGTCCCAGCATCACCGAGGTCGCCAGCTCCGAGTTGTGCATCAGGTAGCTGCCGTCGCCGACCATCACCACTACCTCGTTGTCAGGCTTGGCCATCTTGACGCCCAGCCCGCCTGCTATTTCATAGCCCATGCAGGAGAAGCCATACTCTACGTGGTAGCTGCCGGGGCCCGAGCATTGCCAGAGTTTATGCAGCTCGCCGGGCAAGCCACCGGCGGCACATACTACGGTGGTATCGTTGCCTGCCTGGCGATTGACGGCGCCGATCACCTGGGCATCAGTGGGCAGCGCCAGCCCTTGGTCGGCGGTCACACAGCGCACGATTTCGGCCCACTCGCGCTTGAGCGTGCCGGTCTGCTCGCGCCATTCATCGCCGCCGCGCCATTCACCCAGCGCCGCGTCGAGTTGCCCCAGCCCGATCAAGGCATCGCAGCTTAGCGGCAGTGCTTGATGCTTGAGGCTGTCGAAACGGCCAACGTTGAGGGCAATCAGCGTTTTTTCGCTACCTTCAAACAGCGCCCGGGAACCGGTGGTAAAGTCCTGCAGCCGCGTGCCCACCGCCAGAATGACATCCGCCTGCTCCGCCAACTGGTTAGCGGCTGCGCTGCCGGTCACCCCAATGGCACCTACCGCACAAGGGTGGCTATCGGCCAGTGCGCCCTTCCCCGCCTGGGTTTCGGCTACCGGGATGCCCCGCGCTTTAGCAAACTCTGCCAGGGCATCGCAGGCAGCGGCGTAATGCACGCCACCACCGGCGATAATCAGCAGGCGCTTGGCCTGTTGCAGCGCGGTGATGGCTTGGCGAAGCTCGTAAGCATCCGGCGGCGAGCGGCGAATGCGATGCACCTTGGGGGCAAAAAAGGCCTCAGGGTAATCGTAGGCAAAGGTTTGCACGTCCTGGGGCAGCGCCAGGGTCGCGGGGCCGCAGTGCTCAGGGTCCAGCAGGGTGGCAATCGCCTGGGGCAAGCTGGTCAACAGCTGCTCGGGGCGATTAATACGATCGAAGTAGCGCGACACCGGGCGAAAACAGTCGTTGACGCTAATGGTCGGGTCACCAAAATGCTCCACCTGCTGGAGTACCGGATCAGGTTCGCGGGTGGCAAAGGTGTCCCCCGGCAGCAGCAGGATCGGCAAGCGATTGGCGTGGGCGAGCGCCGCGGCGGTGACCATATTGGTCGCCCCTGGGCCGATCGAGCTGGTCGCAGCCATCAAGCGCTGGCGATTATTGGCTTTGGCAAAGGCAATCGCCGCGTGGGCCATGGCCTGTTCGTTGTGAGCGCGGAAGGTGGGCAGCGTGTCTTGCACGTGGTAGAGCGCTTCACCCATTCCGGCCACATTGCCATGGCCAAAAATCGCAAACACGCCTTCGAAAAGCGCCACCTCTTGACCATCAATCTCGATACGTTGCGCGGCAAGATACTTGACCAGCGCCTGAGCCATGGTGAGTCGAATGGTGCTCATCTTACGCCTCCTCGGTGTGGGCCAGCGTTTGCGGCTGCGCCTGTCTTAATTGCCGCCACGCTTTTATCAGTTCGGCATAGTTCTGGGCGACCCGCTCTACCAAGCTGGCGTCGTCAATACGCCCGGCCAGCCAATCACGGCTCGCGCTGGCAAACAGCGTGCGCCCGACGGTAAAACCTTTACAGCAGGCATGATTGGCCGCAGCTTCAAAGCCGCGCTTCATATCGTCCATAGGGGCGTCGAGCCCGAGCAGTACGACCCCACGGCAGTATTTATCTTCGCGTTCAATAGTCTCGCCCACCGCCTGCCAGGCAGCGTCTGACATAGAGGGAAGCTTCCACCAGTCTGGGCGAATGCCCAGGTTGTAGAGCCGCTGAAGGCTGCGCGGCAAGGTGGTGTCGTCATTGGGCATATCGGCGGGAGGAATGACTTCAATCAGCAGTTCCAGCCCATAGGCACAGGCCGCCTGGTAGAGCTGACGCAGACGCTCCTCCTGCTCCAGGCGCAGCAAGAGTTCATCGTCGGGATGATAGAACGCCAGGCATTTAATGATTTGCTCTCTAGGCCAGTTGCGCAGACAGGCACCTAAATCATCGCCATGCTGGAAGCGCAAAGGCCGTGACCCAGGAAGCTCCACCGGTCGACCAATCCACCAGCCTTTTCCACTGGCCTGATTAAGCGCTTCCTGCCCCAGCACGTCGTCGACCAGAATCGCGGGCGTGGAAATACCGCCCTGCTTTGCGCCCTCTTCGGCGGCGGTGACCAGGAGTTTTTTAAGTGCTGGCAGCCGCGCGCTGTCGGCATACTCTTCGCGGGCCATATCGGTGAGCTGGCGGCGGTGGTCAAATGCCAAGCCCAACACTTCGGGCCACTGCGCAGGCACTCGGGTAGTGACACGGTGCAGATGATTCAGGCGCTGATCGATATCCGGACGGGATACCTCGTCGCGGCGTTCCAGGTAATCGAATAGCTCATCTTCGGTGGGCATGGCCGGGGCACAGCCGTGGCGGGAGACCACAAGCGCGCCGCAGGCGTTGGCATAACCGGCGCTGGTTTGCCAGGGCTCATTGCGCAGCCAGCCACGTAACAGCCCGCTCATAAAGGCATCACCGGCACCCAGCACGTTGAGCACCTCAACCTGTACGCCCTTCACCAAAATACCGTCTTCGATGCGGTCAGGAATAGCGCCTTCAAACACCACGCAACCCATGGGCCCCAGCTTGCATACCAGGGTAGCCTCGCTAACCTTTCGCACTGCGCGCAGGGCCGACAAGGTATCCGTACTGCCTCCGGCAATATGAAACTCCTCTTCGGTGCCCACAATCAGGTCGAAATCCGGCAGCCAGCGTTGCAGGTCGGTGGTCACCTTGTCATCGGCGATAAAGCGGGTTTCACCATCGCCGGGGTTGGTCAGACCCCACAGCACGGGGCGGTAGTCGATATCCAGCACCCGCTTCACGCCATAATGGGCAGCGGCGTCCAGCGCTTTACGACATGCTCGCCGAGTGGTATCCGTTGAAAGGTGGGTGCCGGTAATCGCCAGTGCTTTTGAGCGTGCAATAAACTCAGGGTCGATGGTGTCAGCGTCGATGGCCATATCGGCGCAGTCGCGACGGTAAAACAGCAGCGGAAAGCTTTCGCGGTCTTTCAGTGCCAGCAGCACCAAGCCGGTGTGGCGTTCAGGATCGGTTTGCAGTGCCGTGGTATCCACGCCTACCCGCTCAAGTTCCTCGCGTACAAAGTTGCCCATCTGCTCATCGCCGACTCGCGAGAGCATGGCTGACTTCAACCCTAGTCGCGCGGTACCGTAGGCCATATTGCCGGAGCTACCACCCAGGTATTTGGCGAAGCTGGCAACATCTTCCAGGCGGCTACCAATTTGCTCAGCGTAAAGGTCAACCGCTACACGCCCCAAGCAAATCAGGTCAAGCGGTCGGTGTTGACTATTGTTATTCAGCATAAATGTCTCCCCACGTCACAAATTCGTGGTACTGGGCAAAAAGTGGCACTGGGTATAAAAGCGTCTTGGGTGGCAATCGATAAGGCGTATCAACCGCAGCTTAAAGTGAGAAAGCAGCACGGAATCGGTCGAGCGCGAGGTCGTCATCGCCAGAGGCCCAGCCTTCCAGCCCTACGGTGCCGCGGTAGCCCATGTCGTTCAGCGCGTTGGCAATGGCGGGATAGTTAATCTCGCCGGTTCCCGGTTCGCAGCGCCCCGGCACATCAGCCACCTGCACTTCACCTATGTAGGGCCCACAGCGGCGAATCAATTCGATCAGATTACCCTCGCCAATTTGGGCGTGATAAACGTCCAACATAATGCGCAAGCTGGGCCGATCGACACTTTCCACCAGCGCTAGAACATCTTCCAAGCGCGCAAACGGCACACTTGGGTGGTCAACGTCGGTATTGAGGTTTTCAAGCACAAAGGTGACACCGTGCTGCTCACCGAGATCCGCTAGCCGGTTGAGCGTGTCGCGGGCTTTTAGCCACATAGCCCCAGTCATCTGTTGGCAAGGTTTAACGGGAAGCCCGTTACCATCCAGCCCGGTGCCATGTAAATTAAGACGCGGAATACCCAGCCGTTTGGCCACTTCAACCGACTCAGCGGCGGTGCGTAGCAGTTCATCGGCACCGGCGGCATCCGCTAAGGTGCCGGTGACATAGCCGGTCATGGATGAAAACGTCGCCCCGCTATTGGCCAGTGCGTCAATGTCATGCTTGGTCCAGTCCCAGATTTCGACTTGAAAGCCCAGCTCAGAAATACGCTTAACGCGTTCCAGTACAGGCAAATCACGGAAGACCATTTCAGCGCAGACGGCCAGTGTGAACGGGGATGATGGGGTAGGTTTATTCATCATGGCTCCTTAATAGCCGCTCGCAGTTCGCGGTGTAGGGGGTTCAGTGCTGCTTGTTTCATCCGAAGGCTGAGTGTCTTGTTCGGCTAGGTTGGCCTTCTTGGCTTTATCGTCCCGCTGGAATTCCGCCAGCTCCGCATCCAGGCTTTCAAGCTCGGCACCACCCGCCATCATATTGAGCACTTCCTCGCGGCTGACCTCTTCTTTGCGGAAGGAGCCTAAGCTGCCGCCGCGTGACAAGAGGGTGAACGCATCCGCCACCGGGAAGGCGTGGTGAACGTTGTGGGTAATAAAGATGACAGCGAGGCCATCGGCACGCGCTTTGGCAATGTAGCGCAGCACAACGGAAGCCTGCTTGACACCAAGTGCTGACGTCGGCTCGTCCAGAATCAGCACCTTAGCGCCAAAGTAGACGGCACGGGCAATCGCCACACACTGGCGTTCGCCACCTGAAAGGGTGCCCACCGGCTGGCTTGGGTCGCGTACATCGATACCGATTTTGGACATTTCCTCTTTGGCAATCCGGTCGGCATACTTCCAGTTAATGCGTTTAAACGGCCCCCAGCCCACGGTCGGTTCGCGTCCCATAAAGAAGTTACGGGTAATCGACATCAACGGCACCATCGCCAGATCCTGGAAAACCGTCGCAATACCAGCGTCGAGTGCGAAAGCTGGCGACTTGAAGCGGGCAGGCTGGCCATCCAAAAGCATTTCGCCGTGGGTGGGCTGGTGAACACCGGAAAGTGTTTTAATCAACGTTGACTTGCCAGCACCGTTATCACCCAGCAAGCACATAACCTCACCGGCATAGACCTGC
The DNA here is from genome assembly GCF_001663515.1 of Halomonas sp. G11. NCBI lineage: Bacteria > Pseudomonadati > Pseudomonadota > Gammaproteobacteria > Oceanospirillales > Halomonadaceae > Halomonas > Halomonas sp. G11. The sequence continues at coordinate 62,531 of NZ_LYXG01000001.1, read as the reverse complement.
ATCGAGATATCGCTTAAGGCAATGACACTGCCAAAGTGCTTGCTGACACTGCGCATTTCAATCATGGGCGTTTGAGTTGTCATGTTACTTGGCCTCCATCGCCTTCTTGCGCATGTAATTGTTGAACAGCACGGCCACCAACAGCATCACGCCCAGGAAGACCTGGAACCAGTCAGTGTTGACACCGGTGTAAAAGATGCCCATCTGCACCATGCCGAAGATCAGCGCGCCCAGAGCGGCTCCGATAGCGGATCCATAACCGCCGGTGAGCAGTGCCCCGCCGATGACTACGGCAATAATCGCTTCCAGCTCTTTTAACAGGCCGCGAATGGTATCCGCCGAGCCGGTATCCATCACCTGAATGCAGGCAAAAATGGTGGCGGAGAAAGCGGTAAACACGAACAGTGAAATCTTGACGCGACGTACTGGGACGCCCGAGTTGCGCGCAGCATTAGCGTCGCCGCCGCTGGCGAATATCCAGTTGCCGTAAGGCGTGCACAGCAGGACCCAGGTCGCGACAGCGGTTAAGCCAAGCCACCACACAATCGAGACGGGAATGCCTGTGACCGAGGGATTGCCAGCGAAGTTGGTGCCAATCCAACCTTGCGAGGCCATCCAGGTGAACAGACCGGTAGCGACCTCGCCTGAGAAAAGTGCCGCGAACCAGTCACCGGGAATATGCTCTTCAACGCCACCCACTTGGGTGCGGCCTGTTAATAGACGGCTAATACCAATCGCTAGGCCACGCAGAATAAACAGAAACCCCAGCGTCACAATGAAGGAAGGTAAACCAGTGCGATTCACCAAGTTACCGTTAATCACCCCCACTAGCCCCGCACAGGCGAACGCCAATAAGATAGCGGCCCATAGCGGCCAGCCATACTCCACGGCAGGAATGGCAATGAGAATGCCGGCCAGACCGATCATCGAACCAATCGACAGGTCAAACTCCCCTCCGATCATGAGCAAGGCAGCCGCCGTGGCGATAATGCCCAGTTGAGCAGACACTTCGAGGAAATTAATGATGCCTGCGGGGGTAAACATACCCGTGCCGCTGGAGACAGTGATAAAGAAGGCAAGCACTAGCACGGTGCCGGCCAAAGCCCCAAGCTCCGGGCGGTTGAGCGCCTTCTTCCAAAAAGACACTTTCTGGATTCGCTCATCTTGAGGAGCTGCCGCTGGCGCAACAGATTGGTTAGTTTTATCGGAATTCATGACGATCGACTCCCAAGGCTCGATAACATCGAGCCTTTTCGATTAGGTAGTTATCAGCGAATGCCCTGATTGCTCAGTTCAATAACCTGTGCGGCGTTGTCTTGGGTCACAAACCCTGGTCCGGTGGGAACGTCCCCTGCGGGTAGCAATCCGTTTTTGACGAACTGATCGAGGAACATCACTGGTAGATAGCCTTGTAGGTACTGCTGTTGGTCGATCGCAAAACCCAGTTCACCCGCATTAAGGGCTTCCAGAATACCGGGTGAAAGATCAAAGGTACCGAGGGTGAACATATCGGTAGCGCCCTGCTCGCGCATGGCCTGAATCATGGGCTCAGCGGCCAGTGCCCCCAAGGTCAGAACGCCGCGTACATCGCTGTTCTCATTGAGGTAAGCGATAATGGCATTGCGGATTGATGTCGGGTCGTAAGTCGTTGCCAACTGCTCGGCGTTGCCGTCAAAGCCTTCTACGAAACCGTCACAACGCTGGTCAAGCCCCTGATTGCCTTGCTCGTGGTTCACGCAGACCCCTTTCTCGACGCCCAACTCTTGCATACGCTCGGCGGCCTGCCTGCCCGCCTCGTACTCACTTTGCCCAACATGCAGTCGGGCACCATAGTCCTTCGCCACTTCACCACCAGAGTTGATCGTGATGACTGGAATGCCGTTGTCGACAGCATTTTGGACTACGCCGCCCAGGGCACTTTCGTCGGTGAAGGAAACGATCAAACCATCTGGGTCAGATGCCACCGCCGCCTGGACAAGCTGCTGCATCTTGGCCATATCAAAGGTAGACGGAGCACGGTATTCGAGTTCAGCACCCACAAGATCAGCGGCCGCCTCTGCGCCGTTTTTAACCACCGACCAAAAAGGATCAGAGGGAATGCCATGGGTCACCATGACAAAGCGGCTATCTTCTTGAGCCGATTCTTGTGCTTGTGCGGTACCTGCCATTAGCGCTGTGGCGGTGGCCGTGGCTATAAGCCAATGTGGTAGACGTGTCATAGATTAATTCCTCTTCATGTTGTCATTATTAGTTGGTGATGCGGTATCGCATGCAGTGACGCTATGAAATATAGATTCCAAACAGACAAACAAGCAAATTATTTATTCTATACTTTGGTATATGTGGAATATTTATTTCAAACGACTACACTGCCTATCAACGAGCCACTACGACCAGTGGCAAATGCTTTATCGAAGGAATTGCCATGCAGCAGCCGCCACAAAGCTACCGCGAGCTGGAAACGTTGATCACCGCCGAGTACGCCACGCTAAGCAAACGCTTGCAGCAAACCGCGCGTTTTATGCTCGATCATCCACAGGAAGTCGCCTTAGCCACGGTGGCCAAAATTGCCGAACAGGCGGATGTCACCCCTTCCACGCTGATTCGCTTGGCCAATAGCTTGGGCTTTAAAGGCTTTACTGAAATGCAGCAGCTATTTCGCAGCCGCCTGGTCGACGAACTACCTAACTACACCGAGCGGATTCGCGCGGTACGCAGCGCCACCGGTGAAACCCCGGATAGCACCCAGCTGCTATGGGAGTTCGCTGACGCCAATCGCGCCGTGCTAGAGCAGCTACCCAGCCGCATCGATCCAGAGAGCCTGGAAAACGCATTAGATATTTTTGAAGAGGCGCATGCGATTCATGTGATGGGCGCACGGCGAAGCTTCATGGTAGCGAGCTACATGACCTATGCCTTGGCGCATGTGGATAAACCTGCGCTGCTGGTCAATGGTTTGGGTGGGATGTACGGCGAGCAACTGCGCGCCATGAGCCAACATGACGCCCTACTGACCATCAGTTTCTCCCCCTATGCCGAAGAGAGCCAAAAAGCCTGCGAAGACGCCTATCAGCGTGGTCTGCCTATTGTGGTGATTACCGACTCGACCCTCAGCCCGCTGGCTCGCTTTGCTGATGTGGTCTTCGTGGTTAGCGAAGCTGAAGTAAAAAGTTTCCGTAGCTTGACCGCGTCGCTCTGCTTGACCCAGACCCTGGCAATTGCCCTTGGGGTGCGGCAAGACAAAACACGCGACAAAGATAAGGGCCATGACAAAAAACGTAAGGCCTAAACACCCAAAGCAAGCCAACAGCAAAAACAAAACAGGAGACCTTATGAAACTCGCACTCATCGGCGCTGGACGTATCGGCAAGGTGCATGCCCAGGCCATTTATTCACACCCGAATGTTACCCTTGCCGCCGTGGCTGATTTTTATCATCCCGCCGCCGAGGCGCTAGCCGAGCAGTTTGATAGCCGTGCCATATCAGTGGACGATATTTTAGCGGACGACACCATCGATGCGGTGCTGATCGCCTCTAGCACGCCCACCCACGCCGAGTACCTAGAGCGTGCAGCCCGAGCAGGCAAGGCAGTTCTATGCGAAAAACCCATCGCCCTGGATTTAGCCCGCACGCGAGATGCTCTGCAGGTACTCAGTGAGCATCCGGTGACCTGTGCGCTAGGCTTTAACCGACGCCACGACCCTCAGTTTGCAGCTCTTAAGAAGGCCATGACCGAAGGACGTATAGGCGCGCTTGAAACGCTGACTATCATCAGCCGCGATCCGTCTCCCCCGCCCGCCGAGTATGTGGCTGATTCCGGCGGTCTGTTCCGCGACATGATGATTCATGACTTCGATATGGCCCGTTGGCTGCTCGATGAACCGATCGAAAGTGTCTTTGCCGTCGGCAGTAGCATCATCGATCCAGCCATTGGCGAAGCGGGTGATGTAGATACGGCGATGGTCACCCTCACAACGGCCAGTGGAAAGCTGTGCCAAATCAGCAATTCCCGGCGCGCCAACTTCGGCTACGACCAGCGTATCGAAGCCTTTGGCAGCCAAGGCATGCTGCAAGCGCAAAACGAGAGCGACACCCGGCTGCGCTTCACCGGTGAAGCAGGCCAAGTAGAAGATAAACCCAAGTGGTTCTTCCTGGAGCGCTATGCCCAAGCCTACCAACTTGAAATTGGCGACTTTGTCGCCGCATGGAAAGAGAAACGTGCGCCACTCGCAGGTGCCCAAGATGGCCTAGAGGCGTTGCGCTTAGCCGATGCAGCGGAACGTTCACTGCGTGAAGGTCGCAAAATTCTGCTCGACGCTTCGGTCTAAACAGACGCAAACGGGTCTGTGTAGATGACCCTTCATATCGTAATCGGCTAGCTGCCAACCGAGCAGCTAGCCATCTGAAGGAGCGATATATGGCTTCCCTACTGATACGCCCCACCGCCCTAGACACCCAAGGCACTGTGATTGACGTTACCCCGGCTTCCGCTGGCTGGACGTATGTTGGCTTTAGGGTTCACAAACTCGCCAAGGGCCAGCGCCTGGAGGCAAGCAGCGACGACCAGGAAGTCTGCCTGGTGCTGCTCACCGGTCGCGCCAATGTCGTCTGTGGCGAGCACCGCTTTGAAGACATCGGCGAGCGAATGGACATCTTTGAGCAAATCCCACCCTATGCCGTTTACCTGCCCAATCAGGTCAGTTACGAGGTGGAAGCGACGACGGATCTGGAATTAGCCGTGTGCGCTGCCCCTGGGCATGGTAATCACGCCCCAAGGCTGATTGCCCCCGATAACATCAAGCAAAGCACTCGTGGCCAGGGCACCAATATCCGTCATGTGCACGACATCCTGCCGGAAACCGAACCTGCCGATAGCCTGCTGGTGGTGGAAGTCTTCACCCCCGCGGGTAACTGGTCGAGCTACCCGCCCCATAAACACGATGTGGATAACTTGCCCCACGAGTCGCAGTTGGAAGAGACCTACTACCACCGCATCAATCCCGCTCAGGGCTTTGCCTTTCAGCGCGTCTACACCGATGACCGCCGCCTTGATGAAACCATGGCGGTAGAAAACGGCTGCTGTGTACTGGTGCCCAAGGGGTACCACCCCGTTGGTGCCGCTCACGGCTACTCGCTTTATTACTTAAACGTGATGGCCGGCCCCAAACGGGTATGGAAATTCCACAACGACCCCGACCACGAATGGCTAATGAAAGCTTGATGGAGTGACGCTTCGCCCGCTAACGTTCATCTAATGCTATGCTGTCCTGCCTCGCTTAATGCGGGGCTTTTTATTGACCGCTACTATCTGAGAACTGATAACCGAGAGAGGCGTATGCTCCCCGACTACTCCGTGATCGCCTGGCTATTAATCGTGTTTTCCGTCTACCTGACCGGCGTTTCAAAAGGCGGTTTTGCGGGGGGCTTTGGCACGCTATCGGTGCCGTTGATGGCGCTGGCCATCAGCCCGGCCCAGGCGGCTGGTCTCTTACTGCCGTTATTGCTGGTGATGGACGTGTTTGCGGTGAAGGCGTGGTGGGGCAGGCACGCGGTGGCCGAGGTATGGCGTTTTGTGCCGGGTCTATTCATAGGCGTGGCGGTAGGAACGCTGCTGTTCGACAGCCTGAGCGAGCAGGGATTACGCCTGACCCTCGGCGTGATCACCCTGCTGTTTGCCACCTATATGCTGCTGAAACCCGTTGCCAAGAAGCCCATTTCCTCCCGCTGGGCATTGCCAGCCGCAAGCGTCTGCGGATTTACCAGCTTCATGGCCCATGCGGGCGCACCGCCGCTCAACGTGTACCTGCTGCCGCGCAAGCTGTCCAAAGAGACCTTTATCGCCACCTGCGCTGTCACCTTTGCCGTGGTCAACGTGATCAAACTGGCGCCCTATATGTGGCTTGGCGAGATTAACGTTACCAGCGCCTGGGCCTCGCTGGTGCTGGTACCCATCGCCTGGATCGGCGTGCGCAACGGCCTGTGGCTGCAAAGCCGCGTCAACGAAGTGCTTTTTTACCGGTTGGTGATTCTGGCCATGTTTTTAGTCGGCTTTAATCTGATCTATCAGGCGCTGAACTGATTAACGTTGGCGAAAGGCAACCGCGGGTTTTGTGGTTCGCCAGTCCAAGCGCCGCCAACCTTCGAGGCTAGCCACCTCAGCCAGTACCGGGTCTGGATTAACCGCCACAGGGCAATCCACGTACTGAAGCAGCGGAAGGTCGTTGCGGGAGTCTGAGTAGAAGGTGGTGTGGGTGGGGGTGATCTGCTGCTCGGCCAGCCACTGTTTCAGGCGCATCACTTTGCCGCCACGATAGGAAAAAATCCCTTCGCTGCCGCCGGTATAGCGCACGTCTTCATTGATGCCGTGCTCCACACTCGGCTCTACCGCCAGCACGTGTTCAATGCCTAAAGTGGCCGCAATCGGCTCAACCAGGTGACGCGACGAGGCAGAAATCAGCAGCAGGGTATCGCCCGCCTGGCGGTGGGCGTCCAGACAGGCCCAGGCCTGATCGAAAATGCGTGGCTCCAGATGGGTGGCGACGAAGCGCTCGACCTCTTTTTGCACATCGCTCACCCGACGCCCGCGCAGCGGAGCCAGGGTCATAGCCAAATACTCTTCAAGCTTTAGCTTCCCCGCGTGATAGGCCTGGTGCATCCGCTCCGCCCGCGCCATAAAGGCTTCGGCATCGCGGATCCAGCCTTGCTCTATCATCCATAAATTCCAGCGGTCGCTGCAGTCTCCATCCAGGAGGGTGTCGTCAAGATCAAACAGGGCCAGGCGCATGGGGCACTCCTTTCATCACGAGTTGGCGGCGCGTAGGGTATGCCAACGATGATGACAGGGCGATGACGCGGGTTAATAAGCTAAGGTTTTAACCACGCCGCCGCGAACTCATCGGCCGGTTTGGGCCGACCAAACAAAAACCCTTGCGCTTCAAGGCACCCCATTTCGGCGAGCAGCTCGGCCTGCGCCTGATGCTCGACCCCTTCCGCCAGGGTTTTCATTCCCAGGGCATCGGCCATCGCGATGATGGTTTTCACAATGGCGCGATCATGCTGATTGTCGAGCATATCGCGTACAAAGGAGATATCGATTTTCAGCGCATCGGCGGCAAAGCGCCTGAGATAGGAAAGCGATGAATACCCGGTGCCAAAATCATCGATAAACAGCACATACCCAGCGTCGCGCATTCTCTGGGTAATCTCGACCGCCTGATCGGGGTCGCGCATGAAGTCGCTTTCGGTAAGTTCCAGGGCCAATGCCGACGCGGGCACGCCCTGTGTCAGTTCAGCAATATGCTGAGCCAACTCAGGATCGGCAAACTGTTGCGCGGCGATATTAATCGACAAGCGCCCTGGCAGTGCTGCCATGCCTTGTGATTGCCATTCAAGAAGCTGCCTGGCAGCCTCCACCAGCACCCAATCACCCAGCGCACGAATCAGCCCGCGCTCCTCCGCCAGGGGGATAAATTCCCCCGGGCTGATCCAGCCCCAGTCAGGCTCGTACCAGCGACACAAGGCCTCAGCACCCGCCAGTTGGCCGGTCTTCAGATCGACCTGGGGTTGGAAATAAAGCGCCAGGCGATTTTCCATCAGAGCTTGGTGGAGCCGCTCGGTCATTTTCTGACGGCGGCGTTGTTGACGCATCATGTCGTAGCTGAACGGGCAGACGCTGCCATCACGCTTGGCGTGGTGCAAGGCAATACTGGCCGCCTTGAACAGTTCGCTCGCCACCGTCGCATCCGCAGGGTAACGGGAGAAACCCACACTCACTTCCAGATTGAACGCGTTATGACCCAGCCGAATGGTTTCAGCAACCACCTGGCGGAGGTTGTCCAGCGTTTCGGCCAATTCGGCCTCATCAGGGTTATCCATCAGTATCGCGAATTCATCGCCGGATAACCGCGCCAGGGTACTGCTGTCAGGTATGGCATCCTGCAGGCGCCCTGCGATCGTCGCCAACAGCTGGTCGCCGACCTGATGGCCATGGGTGTCGTTGACTTCCTTGAAACGACGGATATCGAGCAGAATCAGGCTGAGTGACTGCTGGTGGCTGGCCGCTTCGCGCAGCATCCGGGTTTGAACCTCCAGGAAGCGAACACGGTTAGCAAGCCCCGTGGTGCCATCCGTATACGCCAGCTGGTGCATACGGCGCTGATCGCGGCGGCGCTCCAGTTCCGCCGCAGCGCCGGTCGACAAAATGCGTAGCACTGAGGTCGCGAAGGCGTTGGTGGTAAGCGGCTCACGATAGAACACCATCATCACGCCAATGGCTTCACCGTGGGCATTATCGAGACGTCGGCCTATCCAGGCCTGGGCCTGTATGGCATTTCCGGGTATCGGCGTGTAGTCGCCACTATGCGAAACGGCCTCGCGTTCAATGACCACCCGTTCGCAGGGTGAATCACTCAACACGAAGGTTTGATTATTCAGGGGCGTACCGTCTGCGACAAGACTTACCGTTGTGACGGTGCCCGCAGAGCGATAACGGTCACCCGCCTCATGGGGTGACCGATTGAGCAGCGCGATAAAGCCGCCGTCAGCCTCAAGCAATTCCACCAGTGTGCTGATCAACTGCTGAAAGTAATCGTCGCCCACGTGTGACGTGACCGTTGAAGCCACCTGCATTACCGCCTGCTGAACGCGCTGGGCTTCCTGGTTATCGGTCACATCTGTGATAAACCCTTCCAGGCAGACAACCTTGCCCGCCTCATCCAGCACCGCTTGTCCTTGCTCCCACATCCAACGGACTCGGCCATCGCGATGATGCAGGCGATAAACCACCTGGTAAGGGCGTCTGTCGCGAATGGCTGCCTGCACCTCGTCAAACATTTGCGATGCATCTTGGTCATTGATCAATTCAGCAAAGCTGATGAGGTGGTTGCCCACCAGTTCGTGGGGCTGATAACCGGTTAGCTCTTGCGCACCCTGGCTGACCAGTTCCATGGTCCAGTGCTCATCGTTAAGGCAGCGGTAGGCCATTCCCGGCAGATGATTGAGCAGCGTATCCAGACGCCGCTCGCTTTCCCTTGCAACCGCCTCGCTGGCCTTGAGCGCCTCCTCCGCCTGCTGGCGTCCAAGCTCGGCACCGGCTTGCGCCGCCGCAATCCGCAGCACCTCCCTGGCGAGATCATCCAGCGCCATGGGAGCGTTTTTTAACAGCGCCAGTAGCCCGATCGTTCTGCCGTCCGCTGCCAACAGCGGCAGACCCATGTAACTATCGGCCCCCAGCTCCGCCAGCAGATGATCATCAGGAAAGCGCTGTTGCACATCGCAGGGGTATAAGCATGGGTCGCGCCCCACGACGGTTTCACAGGGCGTGCCGGCCAATGGGTAGGCGACATTGGGCATATGCACCCCATTGGACCAAACCGCCAGGGTTTCGACGACACTGCCCTCAGTGTCATTTTCGGTATTAACGCGGGCTACCAATGCATGATCCACGCCCAGCAAGGTGGCCAGTCGCTCCACTAGCGCTGGGTAAAACTGAGGGGTCCCTGTTTGTCCCATCCCTTCAGCCAACTGCCGAAAAATATCGGCCGCTTCAATCCCCGTCTGCATTGGTTGTCTCGCTGCTCAGTTTGAACCAGCTTATAGTGAACCGCCTTGACGGTGAAGCCCTGACACTAAACGCTTGGCTAATATAGATTGTGACCGCCGAAGGTATTAGCTTGCTTTCCCACAATATAAGATGAAAAAAAGCAATTGGCCCTTTAAGCTAGCGTGAGAAAAGGAGCCGATATGACGGGCATCATTAATAGCGACAACACACATCATCTCGCCATACCGGCCCTGCCGGGTTTTCTGCAGAGCGACCTAGACCAATGCGCCAGGCTGCCATCGCTGCCCACGGTGGCGATTCGCGTCCTGGAAGTTGCAGGCTACCCCGATGCGACCCTGAATGATTATGCCAATGCCATCGAGCAGGATCCGGCGCTGACCTTGCGGTTGATTTCGTTGGCCAATAGCGCTTTTTATGCCCGCCAACAAACAGAAACGCATTCATGTCGGGAAGCCACATCGCGACTCGGGTTGGACGCCACGCTGGCCGCGGTGCTGAGTTTTAGCTTATGGCGTGACCGCCAGTCAGGTGACCTGATTCAGCGTATCTGGGGGCGCTCCATTGTATCGGCTCTGGCAGCCCGCTCCCTTGCAGAACAACTGTGCCCCGAGGAGGCAAGTTTTGTATTTACCGCGGCACTGCTCCAGGACATCGGCATGCTAGCGTTGCTCGCGGCTTACCCCAAAGACGCCCATGACCTGTATGCAAACACTACCTTCTCCCATGCGCAACTCAGTCGTGGCGAACACCTGCGCTTCGGCAGTGATCACTCATCGGTCGGCAGCTGGCTCGCCGCTAGATGGGGGGCACCGGTTTCGCTGGCCCAAGCCATCAGCGCCAGCCACGATGAGATCGGCACTCAGAAAGAGATGTACCTACTGTGCCTGCGTCTTTCAGGTCCTATCGCAGATACCTGGCTGTCACCCAACCCCAGCCAGGCATTGGCGACCCTATTGCGCCAGCTTAGCCCGGTGGTGACCACGCCGGCTATTTCACTGAGCGACTTGCTGAAAAACGTCCAATCTCAGCTGCCCCTTTTAACCAATCTATTCGAACTTACCGTCCCCTCCTCGCACGATACCGAGTCGTTGATCATTCAGGCGCAGCAGTTACTCTTCCAACAGACATTGGCGCTCAACGCGCGGCTGAACGCCCAACAGCAGGAACTTGATGATCTCCAGCAACGCCAGACAGAACTTGAGGAACGCAGCCGACGGGATCCGCTCACCGGCCTTGCCAATCGCGCCTGGCTGGAAGAACAGCTGCACAAACGTTTTGAATATTGCCAAACGTACGGTCAAACCATGTCAGTGGTGTTTATCGACCTGGACCATTTCAAGAAGCTCAATGACCGCTTTGGCCACCAGACCGGTGACCGCGTGCTGGAGCGCTTTGGCCGCGTACTCGGCTCGCTGGTTCGCGAGGGGGATCTAGCAGGCCGCTACGGTGGCGAAGAATTCTTGATTATCCTGCCCGATGAGTCGGCCAAGGGAGCGCAACGTTTCGCCAAGCGGATTGCCAAACGCCTTGCCGAAACGCCCATGGAAACGGTTGATGGCAAGCCACTTTTCGTATCGGTGTCCATCGGCATTGCCTGTCTTAGCGACGGCGGCTTTGGCAACGGCAGAGAACTTATCGATGCCGCCGACCAGAGCATGTACTACATCAAACGCAATGGGCGCGGCGGCATTTCCCTTTATGGTCACTAAGCGCAGGGCCCGGGGTTAGCGATTCATCGCGTAGGGCAAGTACAGCGCAATGTTCGGGAAAAGATGCAGCAAGGCAACCGCCACCAGCATCAAGAGAAAGAACGGCAGCGTTGCTTTGGTGATGGTCAGGATATCCTTCCCGGTGAGACCTTGTATCACGAAGAGGTTAAAGCCCACGGGCGGCGTGATTTGGGACATCTCGACCACAATCACCAGATAAATCCCAAACCAGATAAGGTCAAACCCGGCAGTGCTCACCAACGGCATGATGATCGAGGTGACCAGCAGAATCAACGAAATGCCGTCCAGAAAACACCCCATCACCAGCAACAGCACCGTTAGCGCCAATAGCAGCATGGTGGGCGACAGCCCCATTTCCCCAATCGCTTGCGCCAGTTTCATGGGCACCTGGGTGAAGCCCATGGCCGAGGTCAGAAACGAGGCCCCGGCAATGATGAAAGCGATCATGCACGCCGTGCGCACCGCCGCGAAAAGCGAGGATTGAAATATCTCGCGGTTGAAATGCCCATTCGAACGAGCAATCAACATCGATAGCACTACCCCGACCGCCGCCGCCTCGGTGGGCGACGCCAAGCCGCCGTAGATCGACACGATGATCCCGCCAATCAACAACAGGATGGGGATCAGCGACCAGGTATTACGCAGCTTTTCGGCAAAGCTCATTCCCGATTCGTCCTTCCCGGTCAGCCCGGCACGATTGCCCTTGAGCAGCGACCAAAGCACCAGGTAACCCATGAACATCGCCAGAATCATCAGGCCAGGGCCAATGCCCGCCATGAACAGCCGCGAGATGGATTGCTCGGTCACGACGCCATAGACGATCAGTACGATGGAGGGGGGAATCAACAACCCCAGTGTCGAGGCGCTGGCCAGGGTGCCGATCGCCATCTGCGGGTCGTAACCCCGGCGCTCAAGCTCCGGCAAGGTCATCTTGCCCACCGTGGCACAGGTGGCCGCCGACGAGCCACACACCGCCGCGAACATGCCACTGCCGATGATATTGGTGTGCAGCAAACGCCCGGGGAATCGGTTTAACCAGGGCGAAAGCCCACGAAACATATTGTCGGCCAGCCCCGAGCGAAACAGGATCTCGCCCATCCAGATAAACATCGGCAGCGCGGTGAGATCCCAACCGTAACTCGCCCCCCAGAAATCAGACGCCAGCACCGGGCCTGGTTCAAACGAGCTGAACATTGAGAGCGCTATCCAGGCGGTGCCAATCAACGCAAAGGCTATCCAAACGCCGCTGCCCAACAGCACCAGCAGGGTCAGGATGGTGACGACACTAAGTAGCAGCACAGGGCATCTCCCACCAGGTTCAGGGGTCGTTGTTTTCTTCGCTGGCCATGACCTCGCGAAAACGTGAGGGGTCCTTGACTGCCAGGCGCAACGCCATCACCAGCGCCTCGCCCAGCGCCAGGCACAGCAAGGCAACACCGGTCACCAGCACGGCCTGGGGGATCCACAGCGGAATCGACAAAAAGCCTGAGGAAACATCGTTATAGGCGATGCTTTCGCGGATCAGCGCCACCAACCCGTAGCAGAGCAGAAGACTCAGCGTCAGCGCCACTATCAAGCCAAACACCTCGAACCACACTCTGAGCGTCGAGGGAAGCCGGGTAATCAGCAAGGTTACCCGGATATGGGCGTGGTGGACGAAGGTATACGCCAAGCCGAGAAAGGTGGCACCAACCAGCAGATAAGATGCCATTTCAGAGACGCCGGTGATGCTGATGTTCAGCCGCGCGCTACCGACCATGACCAGTAGCGCATCGACCAACCGAGAAAACACCTGCGTCGCGACCAGCGCGCAAATCGCGATCATGCAAAGCGCAGCGCCCCAGGCACCCAGGCGATAAAGCTTATCGAATTTGAACATCATCGGTTTGGCCTCTTGCGCGCAAAGCGGCACAGCATCTGCGCCGCTAAGACGGGTCATCAATCCTCAAGCTGATCACGGTAAGCCTGCAGCGCTTCCTTGGCCTGGTCATCAGCCCGGGATTCCCAATCGGCAAACAGCTCATCACCCGCTTGTTGCAGCGCCTCGCCCACTTCCTCGTTGGGCTCGGAAACGGTGATGCCGTTTTCTTTGAGTATCGCCAGGCTTTCCTGGTTATCTTCACGGCTCATTTCCCAGCCGCGCTCTTCGGCTTTCTCGGCCGCTGCCATCAAGGCGTCCTGGGTGTCTTCGTCCAGCTGGTCAAAGCTGCGCTGATTGATAAAGACGATATTCTTGGGCAGCCAGAGGTTGGCATCGGTGTAATGCGAGACGTAATCCCAGGCCGCCATCGAATTGCCCGTGGAACTCGAGGTGATCATGGCATCCACGCGGCCGGTGCTGAACGCCGTGGGAATATCGGACTCTTCCGTTTCCGTCGGGCTGCCGCCCAGGTTTTCGATAAACCGCTGGGTATTGATATTGGGCGCCCGCACGCGCAAGCCGTCAAACTGATCCGGGTCAGTCAGCTCTTCAGCGGTGTAAATACCCTGAGCAGGCCAGGGTACCGCGTAAAGCGGGATCAGGCCTTCTTCCTCAAAGAGGTCACTGATGATTGGCTTGGTGGCTTCCCAAAGCGCATAGGCCTCTTCATAGCCTCCGGCCACACCGGGCAGTGTATCCACCTCGAAAATCGGGTTTTCATTGGAGAGTACCGAGAGGAATATCTCCCCCGCGGCAATGGTGCCACGGCGTACCGACGGCTTGATCTCGCCGTGGGACACAAGTGCACCACCGCTTTGCACGTTGATGGTCAGGTCCCCATCCGTTGCCTCGGCAACGTCTTCGGCAAACTGCTTGGTGTTTTGAGTATGAAAACTGGCATCGCCATATGGCGTCGCCATGGTCCACTCGGCGGCCTGAGCGGTCGCGGCGATGCTACATGCCGTGACCAGAAGCAGTGGCGTTGCAATGCGGGTACGCATGATAAAGCCCTCGTATTGATAGGTTATTACCGTTTGGTGTTACTGCACGCTTGACGTAGGCGGTGCTTTTCATCACCTTCAAGTCTTTAGCCTAGTGTCGTTGATAATCTTATGAGACTTCTTCGTCAACCTTTTTTCCACGAAATAACAGCACGATAGGTAGCGTCCGTCAGCAAAAAGCTTGGCAGTGCCGCCAACGACTTCATATATTGAATAAACGCTTGATCACGTTTTTGTAATAACCATGGTTCTGTGATGAACATGGTTCTTTGATGAATATAGATCTTTGACGACCACAGCTCTTTGATAACTACAGGAGGCCATATGCCCCTCCCGCTTCTCAACTGCGACATGGGTGAAAGCTTTGGCAACTGGTCGCTTGGCCTGGACGACGAAGTGATGCCCTTTGTTGACTGCGCCAATATTGCCTGCGGCTATCATGCCTCCGACCCCCACGTGATGCGCCGCACGGTCAAACTCGCGGCTCGCTACGGTGTGCGCATTGGCGCGCACCCTGGCTACCCTGACCTGATGGGCTTTGGTCGCCGCTCCATGGCCTGCTCGCCCAGCGAGGCCGAGGATATGGTGCTCTACCAGATTGGCGCCCTGGCGGGTATCTGCCAGGCGGAGGGCACCCAGTTGAGCTACATCAAACCTCACGGCGCGCTTTACAACGATATGGCGGCCAACCCTGAACTGCTTGAAGGCGTGATGCGCGCGGTGCATGCCTATGATCCCGGCCTGCCGCTCATGATCATGGCCACTGCCAACCCCGAACCGCACCGCGAGTTAGCCGCCAAGCTGAGGGTTACCCTGTGGTTCGAGACCTTTGCTGACCGGGCCTATGAAGCCAACGGCCATCTGGCCTCGCGGCGACTGCCCGATGCGGTCCACCATGACCAGGCCACGATCGTCGACCAGGCCGTCATGCTGGCCAAAGGCGAACCCCTCACCGCCCGCGACGGCACCTCGCTGTCGTTACCCTGCGATACGCTTTGCGTTCACGGCGACAACCCCGAGTCTGTCGCCGCCGTGCGCGCCATCCGCGATGCATTTAATAACCTGGAGGCAGCGTGAAGCTGCGTATCGAAACCGCCGGGATGGAAGCCTTGATGGTACGCCTTTTCGATACCATCGACGTCACCAACATGGCCTGGATTCTGGCGGCTGACCAGGCGCTGCGCGATGCTTTCGGCGAGGCGCTGGTCGATTTGCTGCCGTCCTACACCACGCTGTTGCTGCATTATGATTGCCGAACGCTCAGCCACCTCGACGCCAAGACACGCGTTCAGGATGCCCTGACGGGCCTGACGCCCGCCGATACCCAGCAAGGCCAGCACCATGAGATCCCCGTCTGGTACGACGAGAGCGTCGGGCCGGATCTTGAGCGGGTGGCCAAGCGCGCGGGCATCAGCGTTGACGAACTGATCAATCAGCATTGCCAAGACGAGTACTGCGTGTTCGCGCTGGGCTTTGCGCCGGGGTACGGCTTCATGGGCCTGGTGGATGACACCATTGCCACGCCGCGCCTGACCACTCCCAGGCGTCACGTGGCCGCCGGTAGCGTCGGCATCGCCGACCGCCAAACGGCCATTTACCCACTGCCCTCACCCGGCGGGTGGAACGTGCTGGGCCGCACGGCGGTGCCGCTATTCGAGCACGCCAAACGCGGCGAACCGCTATTGCGCCCAGGCGACAGCGTACGCTTCCGGTCGATTTCCCGCGCCGAGTTTGAGGCCCAGGGTGGCGATACCACGCCAATGGAGGAACGCTCGTGAGCCAGGCAGCATTAGTGGTAAAACAGGCAGGGCCGCTGGCGTTGGTTCAGGACGCAGGGCGCTTTGGCGTGGGCCATCTGGGCGTCACCCAAGGCGGGGCCGCCGACTGGATCGCATTTCATTGGGCCAACTGGCTGCTGGGCAATCCGCTCAACAGCGCTGCGCTGGAAATCGTCATGGGGGGTGGCCTGACACTGGAAGCCGAGGGCGAGGTAACCTTGGCGCTGACCGGCGCCGACCTGGCTGCCACCCTTGATGGCGAACCGCTCGCACCCAACACGAGCGTCACCCTGCGCTCTGGGCAGCAGTTGGTCTTTCAGCAGCCACGCCAGGGGTTACGCGCTTACCTCGCCTTCCCCGGCGGCCTGGACGCGCCCGAGGTGCTGGGCAGCCGTTCGTGCACGGTTCGCGAGCAATTAGGCGGCCTGCGGGAGAACGGCCAGCCACTCAAGGCGGGCGAGCGCCTGACGTGGCGGGGAAGCTCTCAACCACCACGCACGCTGCCTGAAAACCTGACCCCGCGCATGCCAACGTCCGGCTGCCGCTTGCCCATCGTGCTTGGCTCCCAGGTTGCCAGCTTTTCCGGCAACAGCCTGTATCAGGCATTTAATATGCCCTGGCAGGTCGATAACCGCGCCGACCGCATGGGCGTTCGCCTGACCGGGCCGGTGCTTGGCGGCACCTTGAAGGGCATCGTTTCGGAGGGGATACCGCTGGGGGCGGTACAGGTGCCCCCAGATGGTCAGCCCATTGTGCTGATGCACGACCGCCAGACCATTGGCGGCTACCCGCGCCTGGGAGCGTTGACGCCATCCGCCTGCGCCACGCTTGCCCAGTGCCTGCCGGGCACCCAGGTATGGCTGACGCCGGTCAGCGCCAGCCACGCCCAGGCCGATTACCGTCGGCAGTTCGCCTGCTGGACCTCCGATTAGGCCGCGTTAAGCGGCATGGCGGGACCGAAGTGCTCATAGTGGCGATGCGAATCCGCCACGCCCAGTTGCTTCAGCGCCTGCTCAACAGCTTCCATCATGCCGTGGGGGCCGACAAAGTAGCAGTGCGCGCCTTCGGGTAAATAATCAGCCAGCAGCGCCTGGTGAAGACGCCCTTGATGGTCGCCTTCGTCGCCTTGCTCAAACACAGTCACCAGCGTGAACTGTGCCGGATAGGCCTTTTCAAGCGCGCGTAGCTCATCGGCAAAGGCCCAATATTCAGGGGTTTGTGCGGCGTGCAGATAGACCACCCGGCGGCCCTGGCCAAGTGCCTGTTTGGCGATCGGCAGCAGCGGGGTCTGCCCCACACCGCCGCTGATCAGCATCAGCGGGGCGTCACCGGGTACCAGCGTCATCTCACCCGCCGGGGGTAGCAACTCGACCACCCCGCCATTGGCCAGTTGGTCGTGGAAATACCGGCTGACGCGACCGTCGTTCTCGCGCTTGATGGACACCCGATAAGCACGACCATTGGGCGTTGCCGACAGGCTGTAGTGGCGGTGCACCGGCTCGCCGTCGATGGTCACCTTGACGCCGATATATTGCCCAGGCGCATGTGCCGCGACGGGGCCACCGTCCTCGGGTTCGAGAATAAAGGAGCGAATCACCGCGCTTTCCTGCTGGCTATCCGCCACACGGAAACGCCGCGTACCGCGCCAGCCGCCGACACGCTGCTCGAATTCCTGGTAGCGGTTTTCTTCCAGCTCGATCAATAGATCGGCAAGCTCCTGGTAGAGCGCTCCCCAGGCATCGGCAATCTCGGGGGTAACGGCATCGCCCAGCACCTCGCCAATCGCCATCATCAGGCACTCGCCCACAATCGGATACTGTTCGGGCAAAATGCCCAGCGATACGTGTTTGTTGACCACCGTTTCGAGCGTTTGACGTGCCTTGGCCGGGTCTTGACGCAACCCCACATAGGCCAACACCGCGCCTGCCAAGGCCCGGGGCTGGGCGCCGTTCTGCTGGTGAACCTGATTGAAAAGCGGCTTCACGCTGGGGTAGCGCTCGAACATCAGCGGATAAAAACGCTGAGTGATGGTATTCAAGTGTTCCGCCACGACGGGCGCGGTGGCGGCAATTAACGCTTCTTGATCTTGAGTTAGCATGGTGAGCCTCGCGGATTGGATGGTACGACGTGTTTTTTATTAAAGTAGTATCTATAATACATCTTTAAGAACGGCCGCCAATCCACAGCGACAATCTGCCACATCGCGGGACTCACCAGCGTTTCAGTACGTTCTGGGCGCGCTTCGCCTTGGCCCCGATTCACCGTACAATGGTGGTTTGAGCCATTCGACCTGCCGCGGACCGCTTATGCACCTGACCAGCTTTACCGATTATTCCATTCGCGTGCTGCTCTATCTGGCGGTAAAAGGCGAGGAGCGCGCAACGATCGACGAGATCGCCTCGACGTATAACGTATCGCGCCATCATGTGATGAAGATCGTCCAGGAGCTCAACCAGAAAGGGTACCTCACCGCCATACGCGGCAAGCACGGCGGCCTGTGGCTGAAGCGCGACCCGGCCACCATCAAACTCGGTGCCCTGGTGCGCGATACCGAGTCTGAATTTGGCCTGGTGGAGTGCTTCCGCGATAAAAACGCCTGCGTGATCACACCCGCCTGCCGCCTGCCACCTGTGCTCAACGAGGCGCTGGAGGCGTTTTTTGCCGTGCTCGATCGCTACACCCTGGCAGATCTGCTGGAGGAGCGTTTGCCGCAGCTGCGCCAGCTACTGCGCATCCCAGCGCTGAACGTGGCGACCTAGAACGCAGAAAAGAGCAGGTTCTAGCGGCAAAAAAAAGGCGCTGCCCCAGGGGCAGCGCCTTTTCGATGGCGGCGTCGCTTAAACGTCGAAGCGATCCGCGTTCATCACTTTCGTCCAGGCGGCGATGAAGTCGTTCACAAACTTCTCGTCGTTATCATCCTGGGCGTAGACCTCCGCGTAGGAACGCAGCAGGGAGTTGGAGCCGAACACCAGATCGACGCGCGTGGCGGTCCACTTGACGGCATCCGTTTTGCGGTCACGGATTTCGTAAGTGTTGTTACCTGCTGACTTCCAGGCGTAACCCATGTCGGTCAGGTTAACGAAGAAGTCATTGGTCAACTGGCCTTCACGGTCGGTGAATACGCCATGCTTGGTGCCACCGAAGTTGGTGCCCAGGACACGCATACCTCCGAGCAGAACCGTTAATTCCGGCCCGGTCAGGCCCATCAACTGGGCGCGGTCGAGGAGCATTTCTTCCGGCTTGACCACGTAATCCTTCTTCTGCCAGTTACGGAAACCATCGGCCAGCGGTTCGAGCGGCGCGAAGGAATCGGCGTCCGTCATCTCGTCGGTGGCGTCGCCGCGGCCCGGCGTGAAGGGTACAAGCACCTCGTAACCCGCCGCTTTAGCCGCTTTCTCGATGCCTACGCTGCCGCCCAGCACGATCACATCGGCAATGCTGGCACCCGAGTCGGCAGAGATTTTTTCGTACACTGACAGCACCTTGGCCAGCCGCTCGGGCTCGTTGCCCGCCCAGTCTTTCTGCGGGGCAAGCCGAATACGGGCGCCGTTGGCACCGCCGCGCATGTCAGAACCGCGATAGGTCCGTGCGCTATCCCAGGCGGTGGTGATCATGTCGCTCTGGCTGAGACCACTTTCAGCGATCTGCTTTTTGACCTTCTCGACGGAGTAGTTGGTGTTACCCGCCGGAATGGGGTCCTGCCAGATCAGGTCTTCGTCGGGTACTTCCGGGCCAATGTAGCGTGCCTTCGGCCCCAGGTCGCGGTGGGTCAGCTTGAACCACGCCTTGGCGAACGTCGTCTTGAAGTACTCCGGGTCGGCCATGAATTTTTCGCAGTACGCCCGGTAGGTCGGGTCCATCTTCATCGCCATGTCCGCATCGGTCATGATCGGGTTATGACGAATCGACGGGTCGCTGGCATCAACCGGTTTGTCTTCTTCCTTGATGTTCACCGGCTCCCACTGATTAGCGCCAGCGGGGCTCTTCCTGAGTTCCCATTCGTAGCCAAACAGCAGGTCAAAGTAACCCATGTCGAACTGGGTTGGGTTCGTCGTCCATGCGCCTTCGATACCCGAGGTGACAGCATTGCTTGCCTTGCCGTCCATGTTGGGGTTGCCCCAACCGAAGCCCTGGTTTTCGACGTCTGAAGCTTCAGGCTCGGGATCCAGCACAGAGGCATCACCATTACCGTGGCACTTGCCCACAGTGTGGCCACCGGCGGTCAGCGCCGCGGTTTCTTCGTCGTTCATCGCCATGCGGGCGAAGGTTTCGCGTATCTGCTGACCGGTCTTCAAAGGATCCGACTGGCCGTTAACGCCTTCAGGGTTAACGTAGATAAGGCCCATCTGGACGGCTGCCAGCGGGTTTTCCATGGTTTCAGGCTTGTCGACATCTTCATAGCGCTCGTCAGAAGGTGCCAACCACTCTTTCTCATCGCCCCAGTAGATGTCTTTTTCCGGTTCCCAGATATCTTTCCGGCCGAACGAGAATCCGTAGGACGGCAGCCCCATGGATTCATAGGCAACGGTGCCCGCCAGGATCATCAGATCGGCCCAGCTGATCTTGTTGCCGTATTTTTTCTTGATCGGCCACAGCAGACGACGCGCCTTATCAAGGCTGGTGTTGTCGGGCCAGGAGTTGAGCGGGGCGAAGCGCTGGCTGCCGGTACCACCGCCGCCACGACCATCGGCAATGCGGTAGGTGCCCGCGGAGTGCCATGCCATACGGATCATCAAGCCGCCGTAATGGCCCCAGTCTGCTGGCCACCATGATTGGCTATCGGTCATCAGCGCGTGAACGTCCTGCTTGAGCGCGTCAAAGTCGAGTTTTCTGACTTCTTCCCGATAGTTGAAATCAGGGCTCATCGGATTGGATTTGCGATCTTGCTGATGCAGGATCTCCAGATTGATGCCTTCTGGCCACCAATCCTTGTTGGACGTACCTGTGGAGGTGTTACCCCCGTGCATTACCGGACATTTGCCGCTCATATTGCTCTCCCCTCAATTGCTTTCGTTGCTGGTAAGTACCAGCACGACCATCGGCGGGTGCTCGCTAGCCACGTATGGCCCCGCGAACACCGCATTTTTTCCTTATACTGTTTTAAACCACTACTGCCATAGTCTCAATTTGCATTTAATCACTGATTTAATAGCTTTGACCTATAAGCAATATTGCTCACCAGCCAAGCACACTCGCCTAGTGGGTGACCGTAAACTCTTCGGTGTCGATATCGGCCTGCTGGGCCTCGCTGTAGCGCCCGCCAGCGACTTGCTCGGGCGTCAGCATCGCGCTGAGCTGCTGACAGGTGGCGGCATCCAGGTAGAGCGTCTCGGCCGAGAGGTTGTCGCGCATATGGTCCATCGAGGTGGAGCCGGGGATCGGAATGACGTCGGCGCCCTGGGCATTGACCCATGCCAGCGCCAGCTGCGCAGAGGTGACGCCCAGACGCTTGGCAAGCCGGATGACGTCATCGAGCAACTGCCGGTTATGGCTGAAGTTTTCCGCACTGAAGCGCGGCATCTGGCGGCGCATATCGCCCTCGGACAAGCGCGCCGGGTCACTGATCGCCTCGGCCAAGAACCCGCGCCCCAGCGGGCTGAACGCCACCAGGGCCGTGTTCGTCTCCCGGCAGGCCTCAAGCAGGGCAATCTCGGGATTGCGCGTCCACAGCGAGTATTCGGACTGCACGGCGGCAACGGGGTATTCCGTCACCGCACGGCGCAGTGTCGCTGCGGAAATTTCGGAAAGCCCCACCCCGCCGATCTTGCCGGCGTCCACCAGACGGCCCAGCGCCCCGACACTTTCCTCGATCGGCACCTGGCGGTCGAGGCGGTGCAGGTAATAGATATCGATGTGATCGGTTTGCAGACGTTTAAGGCTGGCCTCGCACTGGCGACGTAGCGTGTCGGGGTGCCCATCGATCACCCGCTTGTTTGTCTCGGGGTCAATCGCCATGCCGCACTTGCTGGCCAGTAGCACCTGCTCCCGCTTCCCCTTCAGCGCGCGGCCAAGCAGCGTTTCGTTGGCCGTGGCGCCGTAGAGCGTGGCGGTATCAAAGTGGCGATAGCCCATATCGAACGCTGCATCGAGGGCGCGTAACGCGTCCGGCTCGGGCACTTGCTGACCGTAGCCGTGGGAA
Source organism: Halomonas sp. G11 (assembly GCF_001663515.1). NCBI lineage: Bacteria > Pseudomonadati > Pseudomonadota > Gammaproteobacteria > Oceanospirillales > Halomonadaceae > Halomonas > Halomonas sp. G11. Next base: position 40,400 of record NZ_LYXG01000001.1, on the reverse strand, counting down.
AGGTTCATGCAGCCAAGCCCGATCGAGGGGGCGTGGACGGCACGGAGGCGTTGAAGAAAACTCGACATGGCAATTCCTGTATTGATCCCGCTACCGTTTTATAACGTTTCACCACCAAACTGCAACGCGGCCAAATGGCGATAGAGCGCACTGGTCGTTATCAGCTCGCGGTGCGTTCCCGCCGCCACCAACCGCCCGCCGTCGAGCACCAGCAGGCGATCCGCGGCAATCACTGTGGCCAGCCGGTGGGCGATGACGATACTGGTACGCCCGACCATCAGCCGGTCCAGTGCCTGCTGGACAAGGCGCTCGCTTTCTGCATCCAGCGCGCTGGTGGCTTCATCCAGCAACAGCACGGCAGGATCTTTGAGCAGCGCCCGGGCGATGGCGAGCCGCTGGCGTTGACCGCCGGAAAGCTGCACACCCCCGGGGCCGAGGGGCGTATCGAAGCCCTGCGGAAGCGCGTCGATAAACTCCAGGGCACTGGCGTCCTGGGCCGCCATACGCAGTTTTTCGCTACTTGCATCAGGATCACCATAACGAAGATTCTCGGTCACCGTACCACTGAACAGCACCGGCGCCTGCGCCACAAGCCCCATGACACGGCGCAGGGCCACCAGATCCAGGGTGCGGATATCGTAGCCATCCAGGGTGACTTGCCCCTGACTTGGATCGTAAAAACGCAGCAACAGGGCCAGCAAGGTACTTTTGCCCGCCCCCGAGGGCCCCACCACGGCGACCCGTTCGCCCGGCTGAATATGCAGGTCAACGTCAACCAGCGCCGGGGTTTCGCGGCCAGGATAGGTGAAGCTTAAGTTTTCCAGCGCAATAGCGCCCTGCGAGGGCCTGGGCAGGGCTTGCGGCTGCACGGGGGACTGGATCGTGGGTTGGGTATCGAGCAACTCCAGCAGGCGTTCCGCCGCCCCCGCCGCACGCTGCACGTCGCCCGCCACTTCGGCCAGGGTAGCAATCGCCCCTGCCGCCAGCACCGCATAGAGGATGAACGCCGAGAGCTCGCCCGGGCTCATGGTGCCGGCCAACACTGCTTGACCGCCCTGCCAGAGCATCAAGCCCACGGCGGTAAATACCACCAGCATGGCGATACCGGTCAGCCAGGCGCGCTGCTGGGTACGCTCCACGGCGCTGCCGAATGCCTGCTCCACGCGCTGGCCGTAGTGGGCTTTATCCACCGGCTCGTGGGTAAACGCTTGAAGCGTCTGGAGGCCGCTCAGGGCTTCTTCGGCATAGCGACCAAGCTCGGCGACACGGTCCTGGCTGGTACGCGACAGCCGCCTGACCCGGCGGCCGTACCACACGATGGGCAACAGCGTCGCCGGAATGCCGATCAGCACCATCGCCGACAGCCACGGCTGGGTCACCAGCATGAGCACCACGGCGCCTACCAGCATGACCAGGTTACGCAGCGCCAGCGACACCGACGAGCCGAACAGGCTTTGCAGGACGCTGGTATCCGCCGTCAGCCGTGAGGCGATCTCGCCGGCGGCGCGGCCGTCGCTGGCGCTCTCGAAAAAGCTCGGCTCCAGGGTGAGCAAATGGTCAAACACGCGCTGACGCAGGTCGGCCGCCAGCCGCTCGCCGATCCAGGTCACCTGGTAGTAGCGCAGCACGGACGCCAGCGCCAGCACCGTCACCACGGCCAGCATCAGCGCAAGCGACTGGGCCAGCGCCTGCTGATTCGCGGCCAGAAACCCGCGGTCGATCACCAGACGCAGCCCGTTGCCCAGCAGCAGAACGCTCCCCGACGCCAATAATAACGCCAGGCCCGCCAGGGCCAGCCGCACCCGATACGGGCGAAGCAGTCCCAGCAGGCGCAGCAGCACGCGGGGGTCAGGGCGTTGGTTCATGATGGCAAGTGCTCGAAAAAGAAGGCGGTCAATGACCATAGCAGGCGTATCGAGGGCCTGCACAGCGTAAAAAAGCCCGCGATGACTCGCGGGCTTCGTTCTGGATCGTTATCTGCGTGGGTCGAGCTATTCAACCAGTGGCAGCAGCGAGCTGATGCTGTCGCGGGCGTCGCCGTAGAACATGCGGCTGTTTTCCTTGAAGAACAGCGGGTTCTCGATGCCCGAGTAGCCAGTGCCCTGGCCGCGCTTGCAGATGAACACCTGCTTGGCTTCCCACACCTTCAATACCGGCATCCCGGCGATCGGGCTGTTGGGGTCTTCCTCGGCGGCCGGATTGACGATGTCGTTGGAGCCAATCACGATCACCACGTCGGTCGAGGCGAAATCATCGTTGATTTCGTCCATTTCCAGCACGATATCGTACGGCACCTTGGCCTCGGCCAGCAGCACGTTCATGTGCCCGGGCAGGCGACCCGCCACGGGGTGAATACCGAAGCGCACCTCTTTACCGGCCGCACGCAGCTTGCGCACCAGATCGCTCACCGCGGTTTGCGCCTGGGCCACCGCCATGCCGTAACCCGGCACGATAATCACGCTATCGGCGTCGTTCAGGGCACTGGCCACACCACCGGCATCGATGGCGACCTGTTCGCCTTCAATCTCGGCCGCAGGTCCCTGGCTGCCACCAAAGCCGCCCAGAATCACGCTGATGAAGTTGCGGTTCATCGCCTTGCACATGATGTACGAGAGAATGGCACCCGACGAACCGACCAGCGCGCCGGTGACAATCAGCAGGTCGTTGGAGAGGGTGAAACCAACGGCCGCGGCGGCCCAGCCGGAGTAGCTGTTGAGCATCGAGACCACCACCGGCATATCGGCGCCGCCGATGCCCATGATCAGGTGGTAACCGATAAAGAACGACAGCGCAGCGAGCACAATCAACGTCCAGAAGCCAGCGCCATTGAGGTACAGAATCGCCAGCAGCAATGAGAGCGCGGCAGCCCCGGCATTCAGCAGGTGGCCACCTGGCAGTTGGCGGGGTTTGCCATCCACCTTGCCCGCCAGCTTGCCGAACGCGATTACCGAGCCGGTGAAGGTCACCGCGCCGATAAAGATGGCGAACACCACCTCGATCTGCAGGAACATCAACTCATCGGGCGCCTTGGTCGCCACCAGCGCGGCAAAGGCGGAAAACTCCTGCATCGCGCCATCGGCGGCCTGGGCGGCCATCACACGACGGCGCTCAAGGTCTGCGCTCCAGGCCACAAACACCGCAGCCAAACCGACAAAACTATGCAGTGCGGCCACCAGCTGAGGCATTTCGGTCATCTCGACCTTTTTAGCCAGGTATACCCCGATGCCAGCACCGATGATCATCATCGGGATCAACCACCAGTAGCCACCGATACCCGGACCGAAGGCGGTGAAAAACACCGCTACCGCCATGCCGACGATGCCGTACCACACCGCTCGCTTGGCTTTTTCCTGGTTACTCAACCCCCCAAGCGAGAGGATAAACAAAACACTTGCCGCGATCGCCGCAGCAGATACGAATCCTTGACCTAACATATCGTTTCTCCGCTGCTTAGGATTTCTGGAACATGGCGAGCATCCGGCGTGTCACCAGGAAGCCACCCACGATATTAATGGTCGCAATCAGCACCGAGATGGCGGCCAATATGCCGACGATCACGCTACTCGTGCCGATCTGCAAGATAGCGCCGAGAATGATGATGCCCGAGATTGCGTTGGTCACCGCCATGAGGGGCGTGTGCAGCGAGTGGCTGACGTTCCAGATCACCTGGAAGCCGATAAAGCAGGCCAGTACAAACACAATGAAGTGCTGCATGAACGAGACGGGCGCCACCTGGCCGAGCAGCAGCATGAGGGCACCGCCTATCGCCAACAGGCCCACCTGACGCTTGGTCTGAGCCTTGAACGCCGCATGCTCGACGGCTTTCTTCTCCTCCGGCGTCGGTTCCTTTTCTTTCTTCTTCGGCGGCGCCGCACCAATCGCTTTCACCTTGGGCGGCGGAGGTGGGAAGGTGATCTCGCCTTGATGCGCGACGGTGGCGCCACGGATCACGTCGTCGTCCATGTTGTGGTGGATCACACCGTCTTTCTCAGGGGTGAGATCGGTCAGCATATGACGGATATTGGTGGCGTACAGCAGCGATGCCTGGGTGGCCATGCGCGAGGGGAAATCGGTGTAACCCACCACGACCACGCCGTTATCACTCACCACACGCTCGTCGGGCTTGGTCAGGTCACAGTTGCCGCCTTTCTCGGCCGCCAGGTCGATAATCACCGAACCAGGTTTCATCGCGGCGACCATGTCCTCAAGCCACAGCTTGGGCGCGGGCTTGCCGGGAATCAGCGCGGTGGTAATCACGATATCCACTTCCGGCGCCTGCTCGCGGAAACACTCAAGCTGTTTCTCACGGAACTCCGGGCTGGAAGGCGCCGCGTAGCCGCCGCTTTCGGATCCGTCCTGGCTTTCGTCAAACTCGAGGAACAGGAACTCGGCGCCCATGGATTCAATCTGCTCGGACACTTCGGGGCGCACGTCAAAGGCGCGCACCACGGCGCCCAGGCTGGTGGCCGTACCAATCGCCGCCAAGCCCGCCACGCCAGCGCCGACCACCAGCACTTTAGCAGGCGGCACCTTGCCCGCTGCGGTGACCTGGCCGGTGAAGAAACGGCCGAAGTTGTTGCCTGCCTCGATGACCGCACGGTAACCCGCGATATTGGCCATGGACGATAGCGCGTCCATCTTCTGTGCCCGGGAGATACGCGGCACCATGTCCATCGCCACCACGGTGGCGCCCTGGGCCTTGCAGGCTTCCAGCAGCGCTTCGTTTTGCGCTGGCCAGAAGAAGGTAATCAGGGTTTGGCCTTCGTGCAGTTGCTTGACTTCGTCATCGGAAGGCTCGCGGACTTTAATGACCACCTCAGCGTCGCGCCAGAGCGCATCAGCGCCGTCGACAACGCTCACGCCAGCGTCACGATACGCGGTGTCACTAAAGCCCGCCGCCTCACCGGCGCCAGCTTCAATCAGGCACTCATGGCCCAGCTTCTGGATATGTTGGGCGCTCTCGGGGGTGAGCGCGACGCGCGCCTCCCCCCGGGCACTTTCTTTCGGTGCGCCTATCTTCACTCGACTTCTCCTTTATTGTATTCCTACAATTTTTACCTTCATGCAGCGCCGCCGCTCAGGCATGAGGCACTGACCATTTGCGACCTTAGTCATAAAGCCTTTTAGACGTCTAGGATCTAACGCCAAGGCCGCTAGATACTATTCAACCTTTGATTCAACCGGGTTATTTCACTACAACGGGAACCAGTGTGCATGATCCCCCCACGAACGTCTAAAGCCATTAGCAAGCTCAGCAACTACATGATAACGCCGCGTAACAGCATAACCGTCCGTGCACGGCCATTTGACGTGGGAGCGTCATGCCCGCTTCCGTGAGCGTCACTCTCCTTGTGAGGCCGCCAGCGCTTGATCAATATCCGCCAGCAGGTCGTCGATATGCTCAATACCGATCGAGAGGCGCACCATATCGGGTGTGACGCCAGCAGTTTTGAGCTCTTCCTCATTCAGTTGGCGGTGCGTGGTCGACGCCGGAATGGAAGAACAGCTCTTGGCATCGCCGATATTGACCAGCCGCAGAATGAGTGCCAGGGCATCGTAGAAGCGCTCACCGGCGGCCTGGCCCCCTTCAATGCCAAAGCTGAGAATTCCCGAGGCGTGGCCGTTCATGTACCGTTTGGCCAGCGCGTGATCGGGGTGGTTTTCCAAGCCGGCATAATGCACCCAGGTGACCAACGGGTGGCTTTCCAGGTGCTTGGCAACAGCCAGGGCATTAGCACAGATACGCTCAATGCGCAGAGACAGCGTTTCCAGCCCCTGAAGCAGGTTCCAGGCGGCCTGAGCCGACAGCGCCGCGCCCATATTGCGCAGTGGCACGACACGGGCCCTCGCAATAAAGGCTGCATCGCCCACATCTCGGGTATAGCTCACACCGTGATAGGAAACATCGGGTTCAGTCAGCAGTGGAAAGCGATTGGCGTTCGCGGCCCAGGGGAAGGTGCCCGAATCCACGATCACGCCGCCCACGGTGGTGCCGTGGCCACCGATATATTTGGTGGCGGAATGGATGACGATATCCGCGCCGTGTTCAATCGGCCGACACAAGAACGGCGTCGCGGTGGTGTTATCAACCATCACCGGCACCCCGTGACGATGAGCCGCCTCGGCGAGCTTCGTCAGGTCGACCACTCCCCCCGAGGGGTTACCAATACTTTCGCAGAAAACCGCTTTGGTGCGTTCGTCGATCAGCGCTTCGATGCCGTCGATATCGTCCTTGTCGGCAAAACGCACCTGAATACCCTGGCGTGGCAGAGTGTGGGCAAACAGATTGTAGGTCCCGCCATACAGCTCGCTGATCGAGACAATATTATCGCCCGCTTCGGCGATGGTCTGGATCGCATAGGTGATCGCCGCCATCCCCGACGCTACCGCCAGCCCCGCGATACCGCCCTCCAGCGCAGCGACCCGCTGCTCCAACACGGCACAGGTGGGGTTCATGATGCGCGAGTAAATGTTGCCTTCCACTTTAAGATCAAACAGATCCGCCGCGTGCTGCGCATTATCAAAGGAAAACGACGTGGTTTGATGAATCGGCACCGCCACGGCGTTTTGGGAATCAGGCGAATAGCCATGGTGGAGAGCAATGGTTTCTGGCTTCATGAGGACGGCTCGCTATTTTTTATTGAGGTTCGTTACTGATCCTAAACAAGCACCGCACGTAAGGCCAATAATCGTTCGGCCATTCCAGTCGCTGCGCGCCACCGCGTGTTGAGCGAAACGGCTACCGGCATACACGACTTTAAGCTGAAAACCGGTTACCTTCAGCGCTTGCAGCTGTAGGTGCGAATAAACGCAGCCAGAATGGCTTCCTATTAGCTCGATTCACTCCAGACATTAGGTTACTATCAAAACGTTACTGCATGATTATTAGTGCAGGAGCCTTCACCCACACCTCAGCTGTCAACGTCACTGTTGGTAACCCTATGAGCCACCCACTACTCCCCCTCAACCCGCTAAGAGCGTTTGAGGTAGCCGCCCGTCTTCGCAGCCTAACCCGTGCGGCGGATGAGCTGCATGTGTCACAAGTAGCGGTGAGTCGCCAGGTCAAGGTGTTGGAAGATTATCTTGGCGTCGCATTGTTCACCCGCCTGCATCGCGGGATTGAGCTTACACAGGAAGGCGCAGAGCTTTATGCGGGGGTTAAAAATGCTTTCCGCGAACTTGAAAACGCGTCTCGCAAAGTGTCACGGAAAAATCAGCGCGATGTGCTTTCTATCCAGTCCTACACCACTTTTTCGCAACGTTGGCTAATCCCCAGGCTGGCCGATTTTCACACTAAAAACCCTCTGATTGAGGTCAAGCTTTCTTCTTCTCTAAAGCCAGTTGATTTTCAGACCCAAGGCGTTGATGCCGCCATCCGCTCTGGGCATGGAGACTGGCCAGGGCTTCACGCTGAGAAACTGGTGGACATAGAACTGATCCCGATTGTGTCAGCGGCTTTATGGGAAAGCGAAGGCTTGGCTAAAGACGAGCTTTCCAAGGTACGCCTGTTGCACTCCATGGCACGCCCAGACGACTGGAAGACATGGCTGGCAGAAAGCGATTTAGAGGGGATCGATGCAGAGGCTGGCATGAAGTTCGACAACTCGGCATTAGCCTATGAAGCCGCGTCGATGAATATTGGCTGCGCAATCGCGATTAAGGTATTTGTTGAACGCCAGCTACAGGAAGGAAATTTTGTCGCCTTGTCAGACACGGTTTGCCGTACCGGCGAAGCCTATTACCTGACATGGCCGAAAGATGCGCGTCCGTCGGATGCACTGATCAAGTTTCTTGAGTGGATGAAAGCACTGATCGGCCACCCCTTGGGCCAACCCGATTAACTGGGGATCACTGAATAGCGTGTTGTCTTCTCAGACGTTGAAACAGTAGCCAATGCAACAATAGCAGTACCCCGCAGGCAAAGTACGCCAGGGTAAAGCCGCCAAACTGTGTCATCATCCCCAATAACAGCGGTGCTGCAAACTGCATGGCCCGGTTAGCCATCAAGCGCACCGCCAGGGCATGGGCACGCCGATGTTCCGGCACCGACTCCGCGATGACTACCATTGAGAGCGGCTGAGAAAGCCCAACGCCCAGACCCACCAGAATGGAAAACAAACAAAGCCAATAGACATTGCCCGTGACACCCACCAACATCAGCCCAAGGGCCATTAATATCAGCGTCATCGACATAGTGGCGTAGCGACCATGCAGCAGACCCACAATGGCACTGGTAAATGGTCTAACCGCCATGGAGGCGAGTGCACGCAAGCTGACCAGCAGTCCGATGGTGGTGCCCGAGAGCGCAAGGCTTTCAAGGTAAACGGGAAAATAGCTGCCATGGGCCCCCAACGCCAACATGGCGGCCAGGGAAATGACTAAAGACAGCTTGACACCTGGGGAGGTTTTCAGCAGTTGCCATTGCTGCACAACACTGATGAAAAAGCCGCCACCCTGTTGGTCGCTTGATGATGTACGCCGGTTGGACATCATCAAAGATACCAGTGCCACAAAAGAGGCGATAAAAGCGGCATCAAAAGCTGCGCTTGGACCTCCTCGATGATCGACGATCCAGCCAGCCAGCAGCGGCCCCAGCATCTGGCCGATCGATAAATACATGGTGTACCAGCCAAAGTACTTTTCCAGCGCCGTACCCTGCCCCAGATAAGTGATCGCGGTTTGGGCGGAGATAATCATCATCAGCTGCGCCAGACCAATCACCATCTGCCCCGCGATCAATCCCCCAAAACCAGGCGCCAAGACCAGTAACCCCGTACCGATGACCATGCCCACCGCACCCATCTGAAGCGTGCGAGGACTCCCCAATCGCGCGACAAGCGAGCCAAAGGGCAGTGCCAACAGCAGCGGCAAGACATAGGGGGCACTGACGATTAAGCCCAGTATCAGCGGCGTTGCCCCTAGCTCAATAGCTTCTAGCGGTACCGCCACCAGCAACATTGTTTGTACCAGAAAAGCAGTACCCAGGCTTAAACAAATACAGGTGAAGGCTTTTCTTGCCTCTTTTTGATGCCTACCTTTTTGTTGTTCGCCTCCTTCTTGCATGGCACGCCGACCTCCTTGCCCATTGCATATGCTTTTGAAGCGTTTTATTAGTTAGCGCGCCGATACCCTTTTACTTTTTTGCGAAACATACCAAATGCAGGGAGCAAAAAGGAGAGAACCGCAATCAGCAATAGCGTCGCGCTGAGAGGATTAGTGATAAACGTGGTCACGTCACCGTTAGATATAGAAAGCGCACGGCGCAAATTCGTTTCCAGCATTTCACCCAGCACCAGTGCAAGGATGATTGGCGCCAACGGAATATTGGTTTTACGCAGCACATAGCCAATCACCCCAAAGATTAGCGTCACATAGACAGGGAACATCGAGCTTGTCGATGCATAGGCACCGATTAAACTGATTGATGCCACGATAGCAGCAATCGCCGGACGGGGAATGTCCGCCACTTTTGCCCAGAACCGCGCACCTGCCAGACCAATAAAGACCATGATTGGCACACTGAACCATAGAGAAACGAACACGGTGTAAGGAATTTCAGGGTTAGTGGTGAACAGCAAAGGTCCCGGCTGCACACCATGAATCATCAAGGCACCGATCATAATGGCCGTCGTCGCGGAGCCCGGAATCCCCAGTGCGAGCAGTGGCGATAGCGAGCCGGAAACCGAGGCATTATTGGCTGTTTCAGACGCCGCTATTCCTTCATAGCTACCCTTGCCAAATAACTCTGGCTCCTTTGAAAAACGCTTGGCGATTGCATAAGAGATGAAAGAACCAATGGAAGCCCCAGCGCCTGGAATGACACCTACAAAATAGCCGATTAGTGAGCTACGTAAGAACAGATATTTCATCTTGTAAAAGGTTTTGAAGGGAACCTCTAAAATACCGTTCATTGGCTGATTTTTGACTTTATGGCTTGCGCCCGCTTCAATCATGAAAAGCACTTCTGAAAGCGCAAACATGCCAAGCAGTACAGGCACTAACGGCAGTCCTTCAAAAAAATCCGGATGGTAGCTAAAGCGGGGAACGCCGGTCTGACTGTCCAAACCGATCGTGGCCAACGCAAGGCCAATACCCATCGCCAAGGCACCTTTCAACAAGGAGCCCGAAGAGAAACTCGACACAAGGCTCAACCCCAGCAGGGCGAGAGCAAAATAAGCCGAAGGCCCAAAATTCAAAGCATATTCAGAAAGCGGCACAGCGGTTAAAAACAGCATGATAGTACTGACAAAAATACCGATGCCCGATGAAATAATCGAAATATTCAGCGCAATGCCGGTTTTACCCTGCTTGGTAAGCGGGTAGCCATCCCACGCCGTTGCCACCGCCGCGGCCGTACCTGGCGAATTAAGTAATATACCCGAAATAGCGCCACCATATTCGGCAGCCGCAAATAGCGCCACCAGCATGACGATAGAGACAATGGGATCCATGTTGTAAGTAAAAGGGATCATCAAGGCAACCCCTAAACTCGGCCCAAGGCCTGGAATGGCACCGATTAAATAGCCAATTAACGCCCCCGCCACCAAGCCTAAAAACACCATGGGGTTTGCAAAGGCATTCAGCCCTATTAAAAGATTATCAAGCATTTTCAAACCTCAATCGAAATAGACGCCAAGCACCAGCACAAAGACAACGTAGATGCCTAGAGCAAGCAGTGGCGGCAACGTCAGCAATAACAAGTAACGGGTTTCTCCTCCCGCTTTCATCAGCAAAAAAGCGAGAAAGATAATTGCGACAATCAAGCCAGCCGAACTAAGTAGAAACACGGTGGCGGCCATCGCGACAACTGCCAATAACACCTGAACCGGTCGCCCCACTTCAACAGAAAGTTCACTTTCATTATTTGGCTTACTAAAAAAATTAATAATAATTAAAAAAACAATAGAGATACTGATTAGCATTGAAACCAATAGCGGAAAGCCACTGGCTCCCACGTGCCCAGAATCACCATAGCTGGGTAGATTGAGGGCTTCTAGGGCGTAGAAGGCAGTTGCACCTAACAGCAAGAAATAAACAACCAGCTCTAGCCATTTTTTACTTATGGTAAGGGTTACATGCTTGCCTTCGTCTAAAGGAGCATCAGGAATATCATCACGCATTGGCGAACTCCAGTTTTTATAGTTAATGATTGGCGTAGCAATAAAGCGCCACCACACTTGTTTTTATGACGGCTGTTTTTCATCGATGTATTAATGAGAACGGTGTATGGGTTAATCATGGCGTAGGGTGGCCAAAAGGAAAACTGACCATTTATCAGGCTTGGCCACCGCGAACATTAGGCTGCAATGCCACTAAAGAACAATCGACAAGACGAGAGAGTGATGAAGGCAATGGATATGCGAAAGCGAGTTTTTCTTCACCGCTTCATAACCCGTTCAACAATTAGCGCAATACCCTGCCCTACGCCTACACACATGGTACACAGCGCATAGCGACCCTCTATGTTTTCCAGTTGGTTCAACGCCGTTGTAACCAACCTTGCACCCGAGGCACCTAACGGATGACCAAGTGCAATAGCGCCACCGTTGGGGTTTACTCGAGGGTCGTCGTCTTCCACGCCCAAACGGCGGCATACGGCCAACGCCTGAGCCGCAAATGCCTCATTCAGTTCGATAACATCCATTTGATTAAGGCTTAAGCCCTTCATGCGCATGACTTTCTCCACGGCAGGTACAGGCCCCATCCCCATGACCCTGGGATCGACTCCCGCGGTTGCCATCCCCACAATACGTGCACGGGGGCGTAATCCATGACGTTCTGCCGCTTGTTGATTCGCTAACAGCAAGGCGCAGGCACCATCGTTAATACCTGACGCATTGCCTGCGGTGACGGTGCCGTTCTCTTTGACGACGCCTCGCAACCCGCTTAACGCTTCCCAGGTGGTGTCTGGGCGCGGGTGTTCATCGGTCGCCACAGTGATATCTGGCTGTCGCCGCTGCGAAACAGTCACGGGAATGATTTCTTTGCTAAAAAACCCCGCTTCTTGAGCAGCCTGCCAACGTTGCTGACTGCGTAGCGCAAAGGCATCCTGATCGCTGCGTGAAACTCCCTCTTCCTCGGCCACATTCTCCGCTGTCTGAGGCAGGGCATCGACACCATGCATGGCTTTCATTTTAGGGTTGACCAAGCGCCAACCGATGGTCGTGTCCTCTAATTGCTGAGCACGAGAAAAGGGCTTGTCGGCTTTACCCATGACATACGGTGAGCGGCTCATGCTTTCAACACCGCCCGCAATCAACAGTTCAGATTCTCCACAGCGTAAGGCCCGGGCAGCACTCCCCACCGCATCCAGGCCAGAGCCACAAAGCCGGTTAAGCGTGACACCTGCCACACTGGTCGACAGCCCGGCTAGCAGCGCGGACATACGCGCCACGTTGCGGTTATCTTCCCCTGCCTGATTGGCACAGCCGAAAATCACTTCATTAAGTTGCCCCCAATCCAAATGCTCCTGGCGTGCCATTAACGCCTGAATCGGTAACGCACCCAAGTCATCGGTTCGAATGGAAGATAGCGCGCCGTTAAAACGGCCAAATGGGGTACGAACCGCATCGCAAATCAATGCATCGGTCATGATGCTCACTCCTCGGAATTCTGAACGTTCAGGCTCTGCAGATTCGCACGTTGGTGCCCTTTACCGCTGACCTCGGCTAATTTGTCCAGCGCTTTTGCCAGCTCATTACTGCTCATCTGCCGGGCAATAAATAGAGGCCCGCCTCGCCAGCGGGGAAAGCCATAGCCATTGACCAAGGCGATATCAATGTCCGCAGGCCGCTGGCACACGCCCTCCTCCAGCAACAGCAGGGCTTCGTTGATCAAGGCAAGCTCTGCGCGCTGCTGGATCTCCTGCGCGCTAAACGCTTTAGGCGTAATGGCGTGCTCTTCCCGGTAGCGCTCGACTAGCTGAGCGACTTCCGGGTCTGAAGCAGGCTGCATAGCCTCGTCGTAGCGGTAGTAGCCACGGCCGGTTTTGCGCCCGAAACGGCCCGCTTCGCAGAGCAGATCCGGTACCCCCACGTAGCGCCTAAGGTGGCGGGTATCGGCGGTTTGCTGGCGCATTTTCAAGGCGATATCCAGCCCGGACATATCCGCCACTTTAAAGGGCCCCATAGCGAAACCGTAAGCTTCCAGCGCGGTATCTATCTGCTCGGGGCTCGCCCCTTCTTCGAGCATAAACTCGCACTGACGCCGGTAGGCGGCGTAGAGCCGATTGCCTACAAAGCCCCATGCGTTGGCAACCACTATCGCCTTTTTCTTAAGCCGCCGCGCAACACTTACAGCAGTAATCAAGGACTGCTCGCTGGTGGCTTTACAACGCACGATCTCCATTAGCGGCATGCGGTCTGCCGGGCTGAAAAAATGTAACCCCAGTACTCGCTCCGGGTGGGGAATACCCTCGGCAATCTGTTCAATATCCAGGTAGGAGGTATTACTGGCCAGCAGCGTACTTTCGCTAACCCACTGAGCCAAATCGGCAAACAGCGAGCGCTTGATGGCCAACTCTTCCACAATAGCCTCGATCACCAGGTCAGTACCGGCCACCTCGGGTAACTGCTGAGTAGGCTTCAGGCGAGATAGCGCGTCATGCCGCTGTGCCTGGGTTAACCGCTGGCGTTTAACGCCTTCATCCAACGCCTGGGTAATCCGCGTCACGCCTGCTTCAAGCGCCTGATCGTTTAACTCCAATAGATCAACGCTATAGCCTGCCTTAAGCGCACAAAGGGCAATACCGCTACCCATGGTGCCTGCGCCCACTACCGAGATACGCGATACCGGTGCGGCCTTAACGGGATGAGTGGGCTCAAAGGGTTTTTCACGTTCGGCAAAAAACAGATAACGCAGCGCCTGGGCAGGTTCGCTGCCGCGCAGGGCTAGAAACTGGGCCCGCTCTTCGGCAATCGCGGCGCTAAAGCTGAGTGTGGTTGCCTTCATTACTACCTCGGCAGCAACAGGCGCGGAGGGTAAACCGCGGGCACGTGCCAACAGCTTGGTGATCCGGGCTTGCAATGCTTGCTTATCCACTGGGGGCACGTCGCATTCTGCTAGTGGTTGTTTGCCTCCCTGATAGCGGTTGGCATAAGCCAATATCGCCTTCAATACCTCAGCTTCCGGTGCCTCACCCCCGCTGGTTTCTCCCTGCGTCGTGTTGAGCAGCTCATCGACTAACCCCACTTCGTAGGCTTCAACCGCTGTAATCGGCTTACCGGAAATGATCATCTCCAGCGCCTTGGGCAGGCCCACCGCTCTTGGCAAGCGCTGGGTTCCACCGGCACCGGGTATCACGCCTACCGTGACTTCGGGTAGGCCCAGCAGCGCGGTGGGCGTGGTGATGCGGCTGTCACAGGCTAACGCCAACTCCAGACCGCCACCCAGCGTATGGCCGCTAATGACTGCGATAACCGGTATTGGAAAAGCGCTGAGCGCCGCAGTGACCTGGGGCAGCGTCGGTTCAGTTGGCTCATGCGCCAACTCGCGCAGGTTGGCCCCCGCCATCAGATGTGGGCCTTTACCCATCAGCACCACGGCACGACTCTGCTGCGTATCAATCTTGTCCAGCGCGGCCAAAATGCCTCGGCGCACCGCGTCGTTGCTGCTATTCACCGGAGGGTTATCCAGGGTAATGATGGCAACCGCCCCGTCCTGGTCGAGATGAACACGGCCTGCGGTCGATGTCTCAACCATGACTATTACCTCCCGCCTGTTCGTCCAACACCAACACCGCATCCGCGGCCACAACACCTTGGCCTTCCGGCATCACGAAAAGCGGATTGATCTCAGCCGTAACCAGAAGGTCTCCTAGCTCCCCGGCCAGGGCAGAGAAAGCCATAATCGCCTCAGCAAGGGCTTCCGTGTCACGGCTTGGCGCACCGCGATAGCCTTCGAGCAGTGGCCAAGTGGTGAGCTGCTGCATCATCTCCCGCGCTTGCGCCAGGGTCAGGCTCCCTTGCTCTGGCAGCAAACGTATGGCGGTGTCCTTGAATAGTTCAGCTGTGACGCCACCTGCGCCTAGCAAAATCGCTGTACCTAGCGCATCGCGATTTGCGCCGAGAATAAGCTCATGACCGCCAGCCACCATGGTCTCTACCAGGAAGGTGTCAGGACGGCGCGCCACGTGGGCTTCAACGTCACTTACCATCTGATCAAACCGCTGACCAATGGTGTCGGAATTCAAATGCAGTGCAACGCCACCAATATCACTTTTATGCAGCAGGCTGGCATCCATTATCTTGAGCACCACGGGGGCATCCAGCTCGCTGGCCGCGCGCTCAGCCTCTTCACGGGAGTGCACCACTCGACTGGGCGGTACGCTAATGCCTGCCTGGGCGAACAGCTGTTTCGCCGCGGCCTCGTCAATTGAGCCCTTAGGCAAGGCAGTTAAATCGGGTAGCGTTACCTGAGGTGACCCACCGCCGCCAAACAAAGGCCTGCCGATAAAGTGCAGCGCTTCCAGCACCGCGCTGCAGCTCTCCGGTGAGCTAAAGCCGGGGATGGAGGCGCGATTCAAGCGCTGCAGCGTACCTGGGGCGTAAGGGCTAACGTAGGCCAGTAGCGGCTTATTGTTAGTCGCCAGGCTGTCGCTGATGGCCCCCACAACAAGGTCAGGCATCGCCAACCCGGAGGAACCAATAATCACGATCAAGGCGTCGTAGCTATCGCTTTCCAGCAGTATACGAATGGCCTGGCGCAGCAAGTCGGGCTGCAGCCCCGCCAGAGTCACGTCGATGGGGTTACGGTCTAGCGCGGTCGGCGTATCGCCCTGCAAGGCGCGCAGTTTTTCTGCGGTAGCGTGATCCGGCGCGGGCGTATCAAAGCCGTTGACGCCGAGGCTATCGGCAATCAGCGTACCGGCGCCCCCGGTCGAGGTCAGCACCGCCACCCGGCGCCCGGCCAGTTGGCGGCCAGCAACGAGTACCGCGGGCACATCCAAGAACTCGTCAAAGGTGTTAACACGGATAACCCCCAACTCACGGAAGAAGGCATCGTAAACTCGGTCTTCCCCCGCCAGGGCACCGGTGTGAGAGCTTGCTGCGCTGGCACCCGCTTCGGAACGGCCAATTTTAAATACTACCAGCGGCTTGCCCGCCGCCCGCGCGCGCAGGGCAACCTCACGGAAACGCGCCGGGTGACGAACGCTCTCCAGATAGAGCGCAATCACCTTGGTGTTCGGATCATCAACCAGGTAGTCAACAAAATCGCTGACTTCCAAATCCACCTCATTACTGGTGGCAATCAGCGACGATAAACCAATCCCCCGCCCAGCGGCCCGTGACAGCAGCGCGCCCAGAATGCCGCCACTTTGGGATACCACCGCGACACTCCCCTTGGGTAGCTCGCTCACTTCCAACGCACCGCTGGCGGAGAGCGGAATGCCCGCCGATAAATTAACCAACCCGATGGTATTGGGGCCGAGGAGACGCATGGAACCTGCGGCTTCTTTTAACTCATCCTGCAGTGCCAGGCCTTCTTCGCCAGCCTCGGCATAGCCGCTGGCCAATACCACCGCCGCTTGGCAGCCCATCTTGGCCAGGGAGCGCACTGCGTCGATACTGCGTTTGGCATTCAGCAGCACAAGCCCTACATCGGGCGCTTCGGGCAGTGCTTCCACACTGGGGTAACAGGTCAGCCCCTGAATCTCAGTAGCTTTCGGGTTAACCGGGTAAATCGGGCCTTTAAAACCGTGCTTAAGCAAATAAGAGACTGGCAACCCGGAGGTTTTTTTAGGGTCTGCAGATGCACCGATGACGGCAATGCTCTTAGGGTTCAGGAGGGCGTGGATCTGGCTCATTGTTGAGCCTCCTTCATACGATCAAGGAATGCCTGCACCGAGGCACGGTGCTCTTCGGAGGTGTAACAGATACCCTGGGCTTTGCTGCCTTCAGCGAAGACTTGGCTTTCGGACATTTCGTAGCTTTTGTTGATAATCGATTTGGTCAGCGCCGTCGCGGTGCGTGAACCGCTACTCATTTCATCTGCCATGGTGTGAGCGGTGTTAAGCAATTCATCTGCACTACAGCGCTGATCGGCAATGCCCAACTGTAGGGCCTCATCTGCATTCACCCGCCGACCACTGAAAATCAACGCCTTGGCACGCGGCAATCCCACACGGCGCGGGAGGAAGTACATGCCACCACCGTCAGGAACCAGCCCACGGGCAATATAGGCCCAGGTAAAGTGCGCATAGTCCGAGGCGATCACAAAATCGCAGGAGAGTGCTAAATCCGCACCTAGACCAGCTGCTGCCCCATTCACCGCTGCCACTGTCGGAATGGGCAAATTAAGTAACAGGCTCGCCGCATAGTGAACGCCCTGCTGGCGCTCCCAGCCGTTAAAGCCAACGGTAGCGGGATCAGCTTCCATACGGGTTTTCATGCCGGCAATATCGCCGCCTGCGCAGAACCCTTTGCCACTCCCGGTGAGCACCAAAGCGCGCACGGAACGGTCAGTACGAATGGTATGCAAAAGCTCGACTAATTCCGCACGCATGCCATCGCTCATGGCGTTTCGCTTGTCAGGGCGATTTAAGGTCAGCAAGGCAATGCCGTTTTCAATCGAACAGGACACTAACGAATCTTGTGTCATGACAACATCCTCTAATAATTTTTTATTTATGGAATTAACAATATAAAAAGCTCAGATGATGATTTTGACAATAGGCCGCCACTTATACCATTGATTAAAAATAAGAGAATGCCCATTAATTAGTTATGGCAAAAGGAAACAATCAGAAAAAAAGGAGAGAAATATTTATTAAACAGCATTAAAATAGGCGGAGAAAAATCTCCGCCGCACTGTTATTCAAGAACTCTTATTATTCTTTATCTAGCTCTTTCTGGGCAGTTTCACTAATTTGATAGGCAAACTCGGTGTACTCTTCTGGGCCAATCCAGAAATCGGTGACCCCTGCGCTACGTGCGTAGGCCTGGTAATCCTCGGTTTGCATGGCTTCGTGAAACGCATCAGCAATTTGCTGCTGTGTTTCCATCGGGATACCTGCCGGGCCAAAGACCCCTCTAACCTGCTTCCAGTTTGGGTCAACGTTGTAGCCCTGCTCTTCATAGGTAGCGACATCGGGAAGGCTCTCTAACCGCTTTTCCCCATGCACCCCGAGCCCTTTCAAGCGCCCCGCCTCAAAATAAGCCTGAGCCCCGCCCAAACTGGACATGCCCACATCTACATGCCCGCCCAGCGTAGCCGACACAATGTCCGGCGTTGAGTTGAACGGCACCCATTCAAACTCTACACCGGCAGCATTTTCGAGCATGCTAAGGCCGATATGCTGCGTGGAACCCTGCGGCCCAAACCCGCCGACGGTTACTTTTTCATCGCTTTGCTTGGCTTCGTCAATCAGTGCATTCAGATCATTTATGGGTGAATCAGTCCGCGTCCAGATCAAGAGAGAATCAGACTGAGCGGTCGCAATCCACTCAAAGTCGTCAATGGCAAATACGCCTTCCAAATTCGTCAGCATGCCCGTGAAATGTGAGAGCGTATTTATCCCCAACGTCAAACCATCAGGCTCAGCAGAACGTACTCGCGTCATTTGACTGGCTCCGCCACCGCCGGGCGAATTAATCACTGTGATCGACTGACCAATCTGGGGCTCCAAGGACTCTGCAAGGGTGCGCATGAACACATCGGAAGAGCCACCGGCTTTGGTGTGCATAATCACTCGGACATCGCCCTGTGGCCACTCGCCATTATCAGCGGTTGCCAAGGTACTTACTGACATGAATGACGTCGCGGCGATGCTCGATAGCAAAACCAAAGTCAACTTCTTTTTATCTTTAAACATTTTTCACCTCATTATTAATTGCTTTTGTAATGGTAGTGATAACTATCACTTAATAAATGTTGGCACAGTCTAAAGTTACCAACCACCAACGATAAATTGGGTGTTGGTTAACTTATTGTCTGTCACTTTCAACTGAGCCCAGAGAGTCCACTAAAAAAACCGAGCCTGGCAGCACATTGCTCAACATCACGACTTCTTGAAGAGATTGACTCTCAGACGGTAAACACGAGACGCTTGCTAACTCTTGATACTTTTCAAACAACTCAGCGTCCGTCATGGGATCTTCAGGATCCCCTTTACGGGTCTCCTGCAGATGTTGGTAGGTATAGCCATCGACGGTGGTGACCATAATATTGGCCATCCGCTGGCGGGGGTAACGCGCTGCAATATCAGCACGTTCTGAGACAGTTACTTTGGGCATTAACGCGCGAATGCGGGCATCTTCCAGCGCTGACGGCTCGAACGCTTGCAGTCTGACTCTGCCCAGCACCAAGTAAGCGGCAATGCAATACTGAATACTAAAGCGCGCCTCTTGAGCTGATGAGGGGACAGGGCGATTGCACATCGAATAGGTCGCGCTATACCCCTCGATATGGATAGATTCAATGCTCTCCGCTTTAATGGGCGCGGAGGCTTGCAGCGCTTTTAAGCCATCCAGCGCAGGAAAAATATGGCCACAGCAGCCATGGTTTTTCACCGTCATGCAGGTAATCGGCGTCCACTCATCAAGGCCCTCTAGCGCTGCAGCCCAGTTGCCAGTGGAGTCACTGGTAGCAGCCGCAAAACCATTGCTGGCATGCAGGCTGTCCAGCGAGGCGGTGACCCCTTTTACCGCGGCCATTCCCGCCATTAACCCGGCATCAGCGGCGTGGCCCGCATGCAGCGGCTTGACCATACCCTCACCCTGCAAGTTCTGCTGGTGCCCACCAGCAAAACTACTGGCCAATCCCATAGCGTGACCAATTTGCTCTGAAGTGGCACCGAGCAGCATCGCAGTGGCAACCGCGGCCCCTAGGGTGCCCACCGTGGCGGAGGTGTGCCAGAAGCGGTAGTGGCTGGGCTGGATGGCGAGGGCAATGCGACAGCCCACTTCATAGCCGCCAATAATGGCGCGATGAAGCTGCTCTCGAGATGCCTGAATATCTTGTGCTACCGCCAATGCCGCCGCAATCGTTGAGCTACCGGGGTGGTACCCCCCGTCTTTGAAGATGTCATCAAACTCAACGGTGTGGCTTGCCGTGGCATTCAGCAAGGCCGCATAGCGGGGAGAGCCAAGACGTCCATCCACATAACACACGGCTTTGCCCTCGCCTCGGGTGGCAGAAAAGGCGTCGGATAACAGCGTGGCAGGCGCCTGATTGCAGCCCGGCAGCGTAGTGGCGAACCAGTCAAGCAGTGCCCGGCGAGCGGCCCATTCGACCTCAGCGCGTAGCGGGCGGGTGTTCCAGTGATTGGCAGCCAGAGCCAGGCGTTCAAGCGGATTGGGAAACGTGTTATTCACGACCGATCTCCTAAGCGGCTATCAATACCAACGCCGCTCTCTATAGGCCCACCTATTGCGCCATCGGCGATAAGCGCCGCTAAATCCTGCTTTGAATAGCCCAGGCTCATCAGCACCTCGGCTGTTTGCGCACCCACTTTTTGCGGTGGTGACGTAATGCCACGGGTGCCCTCGGACATGCAAAATGCTGATACCGGAACAGTGAGCGTTTGCTCTGCGTCTGGACTAAGCGGCTGTGCATGCAAGACGCCCCTGGAATGCACATGGGGATCATCAAGTGTTTCGTCTAACTTTCGTATGCGTGAGGCAGGAATTCGCCGTTTCTGCAAAAAGGCTTCCCAGTAGTCAGCGGCCATAGTGCTAATAATCTCGGCGATCGCCTCGGCTTCTTCAGCATGACCATCGAGCCGTTCATTATTATTGTGTTTGATCATGTCCTCCCGACCCAGGGCCGTCCACAAACGCTTTTGCTGGATCAAGTTAGAGGCGGCAATCATTAACGGCTGATCCGAGGCTTGGTAGCAACCGATGGTGGCAAAGGGAAAGGTATTGCCTTTGGGTTCTGGTTTCTTACCATTCCACATTAACGCCGTTAAATAGGGGCTGGAGAGCATAAGTGCCGTATCGGACATGGCAACATCCACAAACTGGCCTTTGCCGCCGTTGCGTTCACGCTGAAACAGGGCGGTTGAGATGGCAAACGCGGCCGTGGTGCCGGTGGCATAGTCCACCACCGGCGCGCCGCTTTTGAGTGGGCCGGTATGCCGGTCGCCGGTCATTGCCATCATCCCCGAGTAGGCCTGGATCACATTATCGTAGGCGGTGAGTTCCCGGCGGGGGCCGTTGCTGCCAAAGGCGGAAATGGAGCAGTAAATCAGCTTGGGGTTGAGCTCTTTGAGGGCTTCATAGCCCAGCCCGAGTTTGTCTAATGCACCGGGTCGGTAGTTTTCGACAAACACATCCGCAGTGGCGAGAAGCTTCTTTAACGCCTCACAGCCTTGAGGATGTTTAAAATCAATCGCAACGGCTTTTTTATTGCTGGCTTGGGACATAAAGGCGGTGCCCAGCCCCTGATCATTAAGCGCCCGGTCGGACCCTTGCATGCGCGCTTGGTCCGGGTCACTTGGCGACTCAACCTTGATCACATCCGCGCCCAGCACCGCCATCTGGTAGGTAGCGAAAGGGCCCGCCAATACGTGGGTAGCATCCACAACACGGATATTTTCAAACGGGGAAGACATAACGGCCTCAGTGCACTTGTTTCACTCTTATTTGGTAGGCAGCGATATTTTGCCGACCTGCAGTGAGTTAACAATGCATAAATACGCACACGGTGTGCACTGATGAAACGTCAGGGGATACTTAACAAATGGTTCGTGAAGCCTGAGCTGACTGCGGAATTAGTCCTTATGAGCCACCGCCACTACCCCGCCTCCATATCAGCACCAGTGCCGAAAAAACATTGATAACGTGCACCTCAAACCAACGCCAATAAGTACGAAAAAGTTACAAAAAGGCACCAGACCATTTCTTCTGATATGCTTTTTATTAAACTAGCTGCGCCTGTTTAGCATTCACTACTTACAGCAACGTCGAATTTCCTGGTAGCAGAGAATGCCACCGTGCCGCCTTCAGTCTTGGCTCTACCCACTGTACCTACGGTTTGTTCAATGAAACGCTACGAACAGTTTGCCAATGAGATAGCCACACTGATTCGTCAGGGCGTACTTGGCCCAGGGGAGCGGATCCCCTCGGTGCGCCAGGCGAGCCGTCATCACGGCATTAGCCCCTCCACGGTGTTTCAGGCTTACTACTTACTGGAAAACCAAGGACTTATCATTGCGCGGGCGCGCTCGGGATATTTTGTTCGTGAACACGCCCGGCGCTTGCTGGACGAACCGCGCGTGACACTGCAGCCCACCGACCCAGCAGAGGTAGAAGTCAGCGAGCTGGTGTTCTCGGTGCTTGGCTCGCTTCAGGATGACCGAACGGTGCCCTTCGGGTCGGCGTTCCCCAGCCCCGAGCTGTTCCCGCTTTCTCGCCTGGCTACTAGCATGACACGGGGGTTACGCGAGCTTTCGCCCCAACAGGTGGTGGCCGACATGACCACCGGGCATACCGACCTGTGTCGGCAGATTGCGCTGCGCTACATGTTGGGCGGTATTCAACTGCCGATGGAAGAGCTGGTGATTACCAATGGTGCTATGGAGGGGCTTAATCTAGCGCTGCAGTGTGTTACCCAGCCGGGCGACCTGGTGGCGATTGAGTCACCGGCGTTTTATGCCAGCCTGCAGGTATTGGAGCGACTAAAACTTCGCGCCGTGGAGATTCCGGTTCACCCACGGGAGGGAATCGACCTCGAAGTATTGGCAGAGCGGCTAGAGACACTGCCCATCAAAGCCTGCTGGTTTATGAGCCATTTACAGAACCCAATCGGCGCCAGCCTGAGCAGAGAGCGCAAACAAGCCCTCTATCAGTTGCTAAAACAGCACCAAGTGCCGATGCTAGAAGATGATGTATATGCCGAATTGTACTTTGGCAGCACCCCGCCCGCGCCCGTAAAAACCTTCGATGATGAGGGCTTGGTCATTCACTGCAGCTCCTTCTCAAAGTGCTTGGCACCCGGCTACCGGGTCGGTTGGGTAGCGGGCGGCAGCTATGCACAGGCCATCTCGCGGCTAAAACTGATGACCACCATTTCACCTTCCGTGCCTGCCCAAGCAGCCATTGCTGACTACTTGCAGCACGGCGGTTACGACCGCCATTTGCGTAAGCTCCGCCATGCCCTGGAAGCCCAACAAGGCAGCATGTTAGCGGCAGCGGATCGCTACTTTCCTGCCAATACCCGCATCACCCGCCCGGCAGGCGGCTACTTCTTATGGGTGGAGTTTCCCGAACGTGTGGATTCGCTGCGGCTATTTAATACCGCGCTCGACCATGGCGTAAGCATAGCGCCAGGCCCGATTTTTTCCGCGACCCAGCAATTTCGCCACTGCGTTCGGCTAAGCTACGGCCACCCCTGGACGCAACGCAGCGAACGCGGCATGGAAACCTTGGGCCGGTTATTAACCCTCTTTTAACCCGCTATTTCAACTCGGCTGCCAAAGCAACTGATATGGTTTTTTAATAAAAAGCTGAGCCTGTTATGCAGCACAGCAAACGATAGACTATTCCGATGAAGCCACACAGCGGCCATACCTGCCCACTACCTAGCTAGGACTTTGGCTGTCATCGGAGGAAGCGCCATGCTTGGAATCGCGGCCATTGATCTGGCCAGGGTGCAGTTTGCCTTTACCATCTCCTTTCACATTATTTTCCCCGCCATCACCATTGGTTTAGCCAGCTACCTGGCCGTGCTGGAAGGGCTGTGGCTAAAGACCCAGCGGGACACCTACCGCCACCTTTACCATTTTTGGTCAAAAATATTTGCCGTCAACTTTGCCATGGGCGTGGTCTCGGGCATTGTGATGGCGTACCAGTTCGGTACTCACTGGAGCGGCTTTTCCGCCTTTGCGGGCAGCGTTACGGGGCCACTGCTCACCTATGAAGTACTCACGGCCTTCTTCCTTGAGGCTGGCTTTTTGGGTGTCATGCTCTTTGGCTGGGAGCGCGTCGGCCGGGGCCTGCACTTTTTTGCGACTTGCATGGTCGCGCTGGGCACCCTGGTCTCAATGTTTTGGATTCTCTCCTCCAACAGCTGGATGCAGACCCCGCAAGGCCACGACATCGTCAACGGTGTGGTGATCCCCGTTGATTGGATGAAGATTGTCTTTAATCCCTCTTTTCCCTACCGCCTTGCCCATATGGCACTGGCCGCTTTCTTAAGTACGGCGCTATTTGTCGCCGCCTCCGCCGCTTGGCTGCTGCTAAGGGGCAAGCCCTCCCCTGAAGTACGCACCATGCTCTCAATGGCGCTGATCATGCTGGCCATCACTGCCCCGCTTCAGGCCGTGGTGGGTGACTTGCATGGTCTTAATACGCTGGAACACCAACCTGCCAAGATCGCCGCTATCGAAGGGCACTGGGATAACAGCAGCGGTGAACCCACCCCGCTGATCCTGTTCGGCTTACCCGATATGGACCGCGAAGAGACTCGCTTCAAAGTGGAGATTCCCGTGTTGGGCAGCCTGCTGTTAAAGCACAGCTTGACCGAGCAAATCCCCGCCCTTAAGGAGTTCGACCCGGAAGACCGCCCCAATTCGACTATCGTGTTCTGGAGCTTTCGGTTAATGGTCGGACTTGGGGTGTTAATGATACTGCTTGCCATCGTGGGCAACGCCCTGCGCATCAAAGGGCGGCTATATAGATCCCGCCGCTTGCTACTGTTCACGTTAGGCATGGGCCCAGCGGGGCTAGTGGCTTTACTCGCGGGCTGGTTTACCACCGAAGTGGGCCGACAGCCTTGGGTCGTCTACGGATTACTGCGCACCGCCGATGCCGCTTCAGCGCACAACGCTGTGCACCTCAGCATTAGCTTGGCGGCCTTTGTGGTGGCCTATCTGGCCGTCTTCGGCACCGGTGTTATCTACATGATGCGCTTGGTCAATAAAGGCCCAAGCGATTCCCCTTCGCACACCTTAGGTGGCCCAGGCCATCAACACACGCCCGCACGGCCGCTCTCGGCGGTTAACGACACACTGACGACTCACTACTAGATTGGGGTGCACCATGGGCATTGATTTATCACTTACCTGGGCCATTATCATCCTGTTTGGTGTGATGATGTATGTGGTCATGGATGGTTTTGACTTAGGCATTGGCCTGCTTTTTCTAAGCGTTCATGACGAGCAGGAGCGCGACATTATGATGAACACCGTGGCGCCCGTGTGGGACGGAAACGAAACCTGGCTGGTGTTAGGCGGCGCGGGACTATTCGCCGCCTTCCCTCTCGCCTACGCTGTGGTGTTGGAAGCACTGGCGATTCCGCTAATCGTGATGTTGCTGGGGCTGATTTTTCGCGGCGTCGCCTTTGAGTTTCGCTTCAAGGCCTCCCCCCAGCGGCGCCATGTATGGGACAAAGCCTTTATCGGCGGCTCGATGCTGGCGACCATGGCACAAGGCGTTGCCTTGGGCGGCTATATTCAGGGGATCGCTTTCGATGGTATTCATTTCAGCGGTGGCTCGCTGGACTGGCTCACGCCTTTTTCGCTGTTTTGCGGCGTCGGCCTGCTGTTTGCCTATGCCCTGCTAGGCAGCACCTGGCTAATCATGAAAACCGAAGGTGCCTTGCAACAGCGCATGTACCGGATCACCAAGCCGTTGATCCTCGGGCTGCTGGTGATGATCGCCCTGGTCAGCGTATGGACTCCGCTGGCCTACCCGAATATTGCTGCTCGCTGGTTCTCACTACCCAACCTGCTGTGGTTCTTACCGGTTCCTATGTTGGTCGCGCTGGCAGGTTGGTGGCTGTGGCGGGCTATCACCTGTCAAGACACCGCCCTGCCCTTTGTGCTGGTACTAGCGCTGGTGTTTCTGGGCTACAGCGGCTTAGGCATTAGCCTCTGGCCGACGATTATCCCGCCTGATGCATCCATCTGGCAGGTCGCCGCCCCCGCCCAAAGCCAAGGCTTTGCCCTGGTAGGTACGCTGTTTATTCTGCCGATTATCTTGATGTACACCGCTTGGAGCTACTATGTCTTCCGCGGCAAGGTGAAACTTGGCGATGCTTACCATTAACCCCCTGTCACCCTGCGTATCTAAGAGCAAGACAATGAAACCTCTCGTCAAGCGCCTGGGCTGGTTAGTCACTATCTGGCTTTCGAGTGTGGGTGCTCTATTGCTGATGTCGTTGGGGATTAAGTTTGTGATGAGTTTGGCGGGACTGACCAGTTAATACGTGTATTTCTTCTCTATTAGTCACAAAGCCGCAACAAAGCAAGCGACTACCTCTACTCACCCCACAAAATACCGGTAGGCACAGCGATAAAATTGCAACGCGGCACGCCAGAACTTACAACTATATGGCAAGATATAGTTAATAATTCAACAACAGGGCGGGTAACGCTATGCCGATTGAGCTTTGGCTGTCGTTTGTACTGGCGTCGTTTTTGGTGATCGCCTCCCCCGGCCCCGCGGTGGCTCTGCTGGTCATGACCGGCATTAATCAAGGTCGCAGAGCCGCGCTGGCGATGCTGCCTGGCTTTTTCTTGGGCGACCTGGTGGCGATGTCACTTTCGTTTGCTGGCGTAGGCGCCCTGCTGATGGCGTCGGCGGAGCTATTCGCCATCGTTAAATGGCTAGGGGTTCTCTATCTGCTTTATCTAGGCATCAAGATGTGGCGAGAATCCGGCCAACTGAATGACCTGGAAGCCTCTGGTACCAACGTCAAGCAAGGCACTGCCAAGGCCTTTTGGGTAACACTCCTGAACCCCAAAAGCATTCTTTTCTTCATGGCCTTCATGCCGCAGTTTATTAACCAGACCCAGCCATTGGCGCCCCAGTTGGCGATTCTGTTTACCACCTTTCTGGTAATAGGGGTCATCTCGGATTTCGGCTACACACTGCTGTCGACGACAAGCCGGAAACTGATGACTGCCAAGTTTCGCCGCCTGTTACACCGTTGCGGTGCAGGTAGCTTGATCGGCGCGGGGGTATTGATGACAGTGATGCGCCGCCCGAGCGCCTGATCCAGTCCAACCGGAGGTTGTTGATGACACACCCGATGACGAAGGAAGACTTCCCCGTCTCGAACATCAGACACTTTCTTGAGCCCGGCCCGATTGTGCTGGTTTCATCGCAATGGCAAGCGCAAACCAACATCATGACCATGGGATGGCACATGGTCATGGCGTTTTCCCCCTCGCTCATAGGGTGCGTTATCGCTGCCGGAAATCACTCCCACGACCTTGTGCGTCACAGCGGCGAATGCGTGATCAATATTCCCTCGGCGTCGCTTGTCGATAAGGTGGTGGGTATCGGTAACTGCTCCGGGGGCGAGGTCGACAAGTTCAAGAAATTTGACCTAACCCCAGGCAAAGCAGAGAAGGTGGGGGCGCCGCTGATTGAGGAGTGCTACGCGTCCTTTGAGTGCAGGTTACACGATGACGCCATGGTTGAACGCTACAACCTGTTTATCTTTGAGGTCGTGAAAGCCCATGTAGCGCCCTCGGCCGATGATGAAGAATCGCTGCACTACCGGGGCATGGGGGAATTCATGCTGTCAGGCAACACCATCGACCGTACTGAATTGTTCAGACCGTCGATGCTTGTCTAAGTAGATCGGCGACGGTGGCTTTCCTCACTCTCCCCATAGCATACTGATGGGCACAGCAAAGCAGCCGGGCACATTAAGCTTCACGCAGTGCCGTCCGGTATAAATCAACATGCCGCCTCGAAACTGCTTGCCCGCTTGGTCAGCAAGCCTCGCGAGCCCTGCGGCATCCTTGGCCAGCACAGAAGCCGAACGTTTAACTTCAACCCCCCAAAGCGCCTGACCACGCTCAATGATGAGATCCACCTCAACCTGGTCTTTATCACGGTAGTGAGAAAAACGCAGCTCGGGTTCGACCCAAGAAGCTTGAGCCATTAGTTGCTCGACCACATGGGTTTCCAACAAGGCGCCGAATCGCTCTGTTTCCGTCAACCATCGCTCTGAGGATAACCGTCCTAACGCAGCCGCCAGCCCGGTATCGACTACATGTAGCTTAGGGCTTTTGATCAACCGCTTAGCTTGGTTACGATGCCAGGCGGGTAACTGGCGCACGAGAAAGAGCCGCTCCAGGATACTCAGGTATTTACTGACTGTGCCGCGCTCCAAACCTAATTCATTGCTCAAGGTGCTCACATTGAGCAGGCTGGCAGTCCGGTAAGCGAGTAGTTCCATCAACCGCAGCATGCCATCCTCATCTTGAATGGCTGCTATATCCTTTACGTCACGCTGAATAATGGCATTGAGGTATTGACGATACCACTGACGAGCCCGGTTGGGTGATCGGCGGTTGGGCTCAGGGTAGCCACCCTGACAGATAATGTCTGGCGTAGCGGGCAGCGGCATGTTCTCTGGCACGATCCTGGGAGCTAACTGCCCCTCTATTAGCTTGGCCAGCAAGGTCGATTCACTGACACGTTTCTCCTGCTCGGCCAGCGGGTGCAGGTAAATAACCTCCATACGACCCGCTAGTGAGTCCTGGGCCTTGGGCAGCAGTAGTAAATTGGCAGACCCCGTGAGCAGAAAGCGCCCTGGCTGGCGGTCGCGGTCAACCACCGATTTTATCGCCAGCAGCAGCTCGGGAGCGCGCTGCACTTCGTCCAAAGTGCTTCGCTCCGGCAAGCTCTCGATGAACCCCAAGGGGTCATGCTGCGCAGCTGCCAGCAGCGTCGGCTCATCCAGATTCAAATACGCGCGATCTGGATCTATGCGTTGCGCGAGTGTCGTTTTACCCACTTGCCGAGGCCCTAGCAAGCATACCACCGGCGTATCGGCGAGAGATTCTAGCACTCGATCACGGATCAGCCGGGGTAGATAAGCGGTGTCCATAGCATGCCTCTGCGCAGCGTCCAATTGCGGATTATTATAGCGTCCAATTGACGACTCAACCACCGTCCAATTGCGGGTTATGACAACGTCCAGCTGTCGGCTACATTACCGTCTAATTGTGGGTTGGCAGAGAAATAACGACACCGGTTTATAGTCAGTGGGTGTACACTCACTGCATCTTGAATCCTTTCTCGATCAGAAATTCACGCATGTGCGGACGCAGCTTTTGGGTAAATAACGGCGTCAGGTTGTGCGACCAATCCGTGTCCTTGTTGCCGCCTTTACGAGCCTGATAGTAGCCCTGCATGGTTTGGTCGAAAGCCGCGACTTGCTCAGAGTCATCGCTGTAATGATTTTCCTTGAGCACCGCCTCGACCGGTAGACGCGGTTTGACGTCCGGGTCGTGGGCGGGGTAGCCAATGCACATGCCAAATACCGGGTAGACATGCGGCGGCAGGCCCAGCAGGTCACTGACTGCCTGGGGGTTATTGCGTATCCCGCCGATATAGCAGATGCCGAGCCCTTCCGACTCCGCCGCTATGGCCACGTTTTGCGCGACAAGCGATACATCCACCGTGGCGACCAGCAACTGTTCGGTCATACCGCTGATGACGTCTTCCCCGGTGCGCTCGGCGGCTTCAAGCGGGCGCTTCATGTCGGCACAGAAGACCAAAAACTCGCTGCAGCTTGCCACGTAGCCCTGACCGCCGGTTAGCTCGACCAACTGCTCACGTTTCGCCATATCGGTGACACGCATCACACTGTAGGCTTGAATATGGCTGGACGTCGCAGCGGCCTGCCCCGCGCGGATCAGTTCAGTCAATAAGCCGTCGGGCATCTCGCGCGGCTCAAACTTGCGGATCGAACGGTGCGAGGTCAGCAGCTTGATAACGTCGTTCATGGGCTTCTCCATGGCATAAAAATCCAATTATTATAAACCCTTACTGCCTTCGGGTGCATGGCATCGCTATTCTATCCACAAAATTGGCCTGAGCTCTAATGTCATAGGACAAAAGTGATATCCGTTGTGAAGAGTAAAATAGGTGGCATGGTCGGCATAAATAATGCTGGAAAGTCATCTTGTGCCTTGCTGAGAAGAGAGTACGCTTTCATCACTTCTGTGGTCCCCTCTAGAGGTTAGGTTAAACAGTGATGAGGACGTCTGGGTAATGACGCCACTAGCAAAAATGGCAACAAGCGCCACCAGTAATGGTGCGTTCATGGGAGCCCAGCCAAGTACTACGACAAACAACGAAGAGAAAACCGGCACCAAATAGGTCAAAATACCAAGTAGCGTTGTTGAGCATGTTAGCAACGCATATCCCCACGTCATAAATGCCAACCCATACGGCCCAAATCCGATCAGAGAAGCTAATAGCCAATCCCATTGATTGATGTTCTTCGCAGCGGGTTCAAGAAACAGATGCAGGCAAAGCGAGACGCAGGCAACACCACCAAAAATACGCTTGAAGTCTGGCCGCTGCGACTGACTCTCCCCTTTTAGATAAAGTGAGAAGACAACCCACGATATCCCAGCAGCCAACCCGGCACCATAAGCTAGCGGGGGAGTAGGTTCGCTTTCCCCGGATGTCAGAATCAATGGCATCAAACCTGAAAAGGCGATTAACGCTCCTAATAGCGTCTGTATCTGTAGCCCTCGTCCTTCTAGCTTATCAGACACAAGCATCAGGCCGACTGGCCAAGTATACGTCACCAACGTCACTTTGGCGGGATCGCCATTACCCAATGCCAAGAAATAAAAATATAACGCGCCAGTCAGTCCACCAACGCCCATCACCCAGAATTTCATATCACAAGCCGCAGATGGCACTGACGACTTAGAGCCTCTGCGCCCAAGAACTTGGGCCAGCATAGCGGCTGACACCATTGCGATGGTTGCTGTTAACATCGGTGGTAACTCTATCAACGAGCGCAGCAGCGGTAGGCTTGCCCAAAGCGTCACCGTCAAAAGTCCAGCCAAAATTCCCAATGTTGGCTTATTTCTCATGTTTCACTTCCTTTCGATATCCGCCGATTGCTCGTTTGACGTGCATTGTGGCAACGCCACTGCCATCATGAAAACGAAGTCTCTTAATGAAGCTATCGAGAAATGTGATGACCGAGAATAAAGGCTATAGACCCCTGGACCTTGCGCTTCTCAAGACTTTCGTCAACGTAGTGGACAAAGGTGGTTTTACCTCAGCGGCTGATCAGCTCTTCCTGGCGCAGTCGACTGTTAGCGCCCACATGAGTCGTTTAGAGACGGTATTAGGTTGCCAGCTATTAAAGCGGGGACAGAGAGTTGCTACCCCTACGCCAGCAGGTGAGCGCTTATTGATTCATGCACGCCAGATGCTTCGCCAGAGCGCCTTGGCTTGGCAGGACGTAAAGAAACAGAGAATCGCGGGTGTCGTGCGCTTGGGGATACCTGATGATTATGTGATCTATCTCCCAGAAGCGCTTTCTGAATTTGAGGCACGCTTCCCCGATGTCGAGTTGGAAGTGCATTGTGGTTTGAGTGTCGATTTGGTCGAACAAGTGAATATGGGGGCCCTTGATATAGCCATCACGACACGCCAGCCTAATAGTCCTGGCGGAGAAGTGCTGTGTCGTGAGCCCATGGTGTGGGCAGGCGCTCCCGGCTACGACACCCACTTTCGTTCCCCCTTGCCACTTGCTGTTTCTCGGGAAGGTGTCTGCATTTTCCGGGAGCGCGCTATTGCTGCACTGGACGCAGCAGAAATACCCTGGCGGATCGCCTATGCCAGCCCTAGCTTATCAGGACTCACTGCCGCAGTTCGCGCGGGTCTTGCTGTTACTGTGCTTACTCCCTCTATGTTGGGTACTGAGCTGCGTTTATTAGACAATAATGAGGGACTGCCAGAGCTACCCATGTCAGAAATCACACTGCACCGGAGTCCAGGACGGCCTTCTGAAGCAACACAACACTTGGCAGCGCAATTACAGGCACATATTCGAGAGAAACAAAGTTAGGCAAGGCAATCCATCAATAGACCTGATGCAGGTGCTTGACCCGCCGTAAACGCCAGATGTGAATTATAAAATCGGCGCAGTTGCCCTCGTTACCGCCCACATACCAAGGAGCCCTATGCTACGTATTTCCAACAATGTGGAACTGGCTGAATGGGAAATCGAGCTGAATCCTATCCGCGCGCAGGGGGCTGGCGGCCAGAACGTCAACAAGGTGGCGTCGGCCATTCACCTGCGTTTCGATATTCACCGCTCGAGCTTGCCGCCCTTCTACAAAGAGCGGCTGCTGGCACTGACCGATCAGCGCATCACCCAGGAAGGCGTGATCATTATCAAGGCCCAACGTTATCGCACCCAGGAACACAACCGCGAGGATGCCCTGGCACGGCTGCGCGAATTGATTCGCGAAGCGGTCAAGCAGCAGAAAGCGCGCAAGCCGACAAGACCCAGCCGTTCCGCCAAACGCAAACGGGTGGATGCCAAAACGCGTAAAGGCAAAACCAAAAATCTGCGGGGTAAAGTGACGCTTTGATAGATGCTGGCGCGGCAGGGCACGCGCACTTTTCATCAAAAAATGCACGGCTAGATACGCAAAAACCCCGCACATGGCGGGGTTTTAAGCTTACCGACGAATCGGTAACCAACATTACAGCATGCCGTTCACGACAGTACTTTAATGTTGGAAGCTTGAAGGCCTTTTTGACCCTGAGTGACGTCAAAAGAAACCTCTTGACCGTCTTGCAGGGATTTGAAGCCTTCAGCCTGAATTTCGGAGAAGTGCGCAAACAGGTCGTCGCCGCCTTCTGCTGTAGAAATGAAGCCGTAGCCTTTTGCGTCGTTAAACCACTTTACTGTGCCAGTTGCCATGATCGAAATCCTCGATTTAGCGAAATGTATGCCGGGGAAATACCCGAGTTGCGATGGGTAGAACAAGAAACTTTCACCAGGCTCAAACACTAAAGATGCTTCGATGCTACTGACTACGTTCAACTTGCTATCCAACTGCCACCACCTTGCGCTTTCATAACCCATACGTCAACAGCACGAACGAAAAATCGCAGGGCGATGACGCCTTATCATCCTGTTGTTTAATTTTATGCCGGGCTATGTATTCAAGGCGGTATTCTGTTAAAAAAGTCATTGGTGGTGGTCTGGGTCTGCTGCCGAGAGCGTCTGCTGTCTTTCTCACACTTCTACAGGATTACACATGCCGGTCTATACCAATATCGAAGATCTCCGTCGTCGTTATGCCCGCCGCACGCCCAAGATGTTCTATGACTATGCCGAGTCGGGCAGTTGGACAGAGCAGACCTTTCGCGAAAACACCAGCGACTTCCAGCACATCCACCTCAAGCAGCGAGTAGCGGTCGACATGTCCGGGCGTACCACGCGCAACCAGATGATCGGCGAAGACGTTTCCATGCCGGTGGCCCTGGCGCCGGTGGGGCTGACCGGCATGCAGTCCGCTGACGGTGAGATCAAGGCGGCGCGGGCAGCCGAGAAATTCGGCGTGCCGTACACCCTGTCGACCATGTCGATCTGTTCGATTGAAGACGTTGCCGAGCACACCACCAAGCCGTTCTGGTTCCAGGTTTACACCCTGAAAGACGACGATTTCATGCGCCGTCTGATCGAGCGCGCCAGAGCGGCCAATTGTTCCGCGATTGTGGTGACGGTGGACCTGCAGGTGCTTGGCCAACGCCATAAAGACATCAAGAACGGGCTGTCAGCGCCCCCCAAACTGACCCCTCGCTCAATTGCCAACATGGCCACCAAGATCCCCTGGGGGCTTGAAATGCTGCAGACCAAGCGGCGCTCGTTCGGCAATATCGTCGGCCATGCCAAGGGCGTGACGGACCCGTCGTCGTTATCAACCTGGACGGCGGAAGCGTTTGACGTCTCGCTGGACTGGAACCGGATTGCCCAGTTCAAGGAGTGGTGGGGCGGCAAACTGATCGTCAAGGGCATCATGGCGCCGGAAGATGCGCGGCGTGCCGCCGAGATCGGCGCGGATGCCATCGTCGTCTCCAACCATGGCGGTCGCCAGCTG
This sequence comes from Halomonas sp. G11, assembly GCF_001663515.1. Classification (NCBI taxonomy): domain Bacteria; kingdom Pseudomonadati; phylum Pseudomonadota; class Gammaproteobacteria; order Oceanospirillales; family Halomonadaceae; genus Halomonas; species Halomonas sp. G11. The sequence continues at coordinate 6,571 of NZ_LYXG01000001.1, read as the reverse complement.
GATGGTGCCATGAGCTCTATCCGCATGCTGCCCGCCATCATGGACGCCGTTGGCGACAAGGTGGAAGTGCATCTCGATTCGGGGATTCGCTCGGGCCAGGATGTCCTCAAGGCACTTGCGCTGGGTGCCAAGGGCACCTACATCGGTAGAGCCTACACCTATGGACTAGGCGCTGCGGGCGAGGCCGGCGTCACTCGGGCGCTGGAGATCATCCACAAGGAACTGGACACCACCATGGCACTTTGCGGTGAAACCGATACCCGCAACCTCGGTGAGCACAACCTGTATGTGCCCCAAGGCTTTGGCGATCCTACCGTCAAGCTCTAATACCCTCGGGCGGCTTGACGGCCGCCCGACGGCACCAGCCGCCCAATGTTTCGTTCTCACCAGGCTTCGGTATCGTGGCTCTTTTGACGTTGGCCTTGGCCACCCCCGCATAACTGCAATGCCTTGTTTTTCATTACTTTACAGGGCTATCCCCGTATAAACCTTGACGCCCGGCAGCGCCGCGCCAGGCTCATCCCTGCCTTCCGGGAACCGGCCGCGATGCCCCCTGTGAAGCGCTAACAGTATGCAGAAAAACTTATACAGCCTTTTTCCAGAAATCCTACAATCAAATTGCCATCCAGGTGGGAATCGTCTAGGTTAAAGTGAGAGTAGATGTGTTGAAAAGTTCCTACTGCTGACATGGTCGATCATCTCTAAACAACACTGGCTGCGTCTTGCTTCACCTTGTTCACCCCAATGTTGTCGCAGTCTGTCTCGGTTAACCCGCAAAGGAGAACATCGAATGTCGATAACATCAGAAAAGCAGTTACCCGAATCGGTAACCGCTTGGCGCGACCCGGAAATGGATTCGGTTAAAGGTACCGAGACCCCGAAGGACCCTAACAAGGGTTACATTGCCCTGCTCGGCTGGAGTGTCAACGCGATCAAGGCGGCGCAAAAATTTGACCGCCGTTATGTCGTGGTTGCCCCGGAATGGGCCGAAGATTTCTGCACCGCCAACAATATCCCCTTCATCGCCTGGGATTTTATCCGCCTGAATGACCGGTCCATGGAAATCGCCGAAAGGCTGAAAGCCGAGGGCGTCGACGTTGCCATCCCGCTGTTTGAAGAAACCGTTGAGTGGTCCGGTGCGATAAACTCTGTCCTGCTCGACAGCCCACGCATGTACGGGCAGTCCATCCTGTTCCGCGACAAGGCCCTCATGAAGCGCCGTGCGCAGCTTGGCGGTATTCGCGTGGGGATTTTCGAGGAAGCCCACGAGAAAGAAGACGTCATTCGCTTCATGAAGCGCGTCAACCAGACGCTGCTCAAGCTCGATGGTGACCCGGACGACCCGATTCACGTCAAGGCATTCGATAAAGCCGGTTGCCTCGGCCACCGCATGATCCGCACGGTGGAAGAAATTGAACACATTCCAGATGAAGAATATCCGCTGCTGATGGAAAGCCACCTGAGCGGCTGGGAATTTGCGGTTGAAGCCTGGATACACGATGGCAAGATCCAGTTTCTCAACATCTCGGAATACGTGACGTTGGGCTATTCGGTCTTCGTGCCCGCCACGCAAGAACTCGAAAGCTGGCGCAACGCGATTACCAAGCAGATCGAACTGCTGATTAAAACCTTCGACATCCAGTTTGGCCTGATCCATCCCGAGTACTTCGTCACCGCAGACGGCGAGATGTACTTTGGCGAGGTTGCCTATCGCCCGCCCGGCTTCAAGGCGTTCGAGCTGATAGAAAAAGCCTACGGGTTTAATGCGTACCAGGCCTCAATGCTGGTGTTCGACCCCAAAAGCACCAAAGAGGAAGTGGCTGCCTTCTTCCCACGCGAGGTGGTCGATGCAAAAGGCTACGCAGGCTGCTTCGGTGTGTACCCAAGGCGCCGCGTGGTCAGCAAGCTGGAGATGCCCAAAGAAACGATCGAGCATCCCTATTTCGAGTCCCACGAACTGGTCGCGCCGACGGAAGAAACCGTGCCAGACCGCTCGGCCTTCGGGACGCACTGGGGCCTGCTCTTCTTCTTCGGTGACGATCCCATCAAGATGCGGGATCTGTTGAAAGCGCAGGAGGACCTGGACTTCTACGTCTAACGTTCCTGTCACGCAAAACGTATCACGAGGGCGCGTCTATCAGTCTCTGGAATACTTAAATTCCTGACGCTGATAGGCGCGCCCTACGTTTTTTGCCCGTCATCCCATAGCATGTATCGACAATATCCGTGGCGTGGTGAACTCGCCACAGGGGTATACAACGCTTAACCCTTTCCAAAACAACTGGCGAGGTCATCAATATGGTTCAGGGGTTTTTGATTCTGCTGATTTGCCAACTCATGGGCGAGTGGCTAATGGTATGGTTCGGCTGGCCAATTCCGGGCCCGGTAGCGGGCATGCTCCTCCTGCTGATTGGGCTGATGTTCTTTGGCCGCGTGCCGGATGGCCTACGTTTACCCGCCGAGGGATTGGTGCGGCATTTATCGCTGCTGTTTGTCCCGGCAGGCGTCGGTTTGATGCTATTTGCAGAGACACTCGCCCAGCAGTGGCTCACGATTCTGGCATCGCTGCTACTGAGCACCCTTATTACCTTGTCGCTAACCGGCTGGATGCTGCAGGCGTGGGAAACACGTCAATACAAGCATAAGGAATAAGCGATGGAGCTCACCACTTTTTGGGTTTACTTCAACGCCCGGCCTTTGTTCTGGATTGTGATTACGCTGGGGGCCTACCTGTTAGCCAGCGTGCTTAATCGCAAGGCGGGTGGCACTGCGCTGCTGCATCCGGTGCTGGTCGCTATGTTGATGATCATCCTGCTGCTGACCCTTAGCGGCACCGACTACGACACCTACTTTGAAGGAGCGCAGTTCATTCACTTCCTGCTGGGCCCCGCCACCGTGGCGCTGGCCGTGCCCCTTTATGACCACCGTGCCCGTATTCGCCGAATGCTGCTGCCGTTGCTGGTCGTTTGCCTAAGCGGCAGCCTGACGGCCGTCGTGACCACCGTCTTGATTGGCCAGCTTTTTGGCGCCAGCGATTCGCTGTTGCTATCCATGGCCCCTAAATCGGTCACCTCTCCCATCGCCATTGGTATCTCGGAACAGATAGGCGGGTTCCCATCACTATCCGCCGGTTTATCGTTGACCACCGGCGTGATGGGTTGCCTGCTCGCCCCACTGGTATTTCGCGTACTCAAGGTGCGTTCACATACGTCAAGCGGCTTCGCACTCGGCCTGGCCGCACACGGGTTCGGAACGGCCTATGCCATGCAGCGCAACACCCTGGCAGGTGCCTTTGCTGGCTTGGCGATGGGCATGACGGGGATATTCAGCTCCGTGCTGATTCCACTGGTCAGCCAACTGTTCGGTTTGAACTGAATACAACTTACGGAAAACTAATTATAGTTATGGAAAAAGTCGCCATATTCGTGGATATCCAAAACATCTATTACACGGTGCGATCAGCATACGCAAAAAACTTTGATTACAATAAGTTCTGGGCTCGGGCAACGACAGGAAGAGACGTTGTCAAAGCCGTTTGTTATGCCATCGACAAAGGCGATAAAAAACAACGCGAATTTCAAACGATACTAAGAGCCATTGGTTTTGAAGTGAAGCTAAAGCCCTTCATTCAACGCTCGGACGGCTCCGCCAAAGGCGATTGGGATGTTGGCATTGCCCTCGATGCAATAGAGTACGCCGAACAGGCCGATACTATCGTGCTGGTAACCGGTGATGGAGACTTTGATCTACTCGCCAATAAAATCCGCACACACCATGGTAAAACGGTTGAGGTTTACGGTGTCCCTCAGTTTACAGCCGCTTCACTGATAAACGAGGCCAGTGCGTTTATACATATCGATAAAGCACTGCTGCTAAATTAGCGTTAATCATCGCCGCGCTGATAGCGACTGAACTCACGCTGCCACCGCGCCATAAACGCATCGCGGCGTAGGGCATCGACAAAGGCAAGCACCGAGGCGTTAAGCGTGATCGGATAGAGACGATCGCCGACCTGATCACGCAAGCGTTGAGCGGTGTAAGGCCCGACCACGTCGGGCCGAACGCTGAACAGCGGGGTCTGGGCCGCCAATACACGCTGACCATCCCGGCTGAGCAGAAAGTTCATGAAGGCTTGCGCCGCGCGCGGGTTCGGCGCATCACGGTGGATAAACCCCGTTCGCATCATCACCAGGGCATAGTCCTGAGGTACCTGCACAATTACCTCGGGATTTTCCTGAGCCCACACCATGGCGTAGGAACCCAAGAGGTTGTAACCCAGCCAGTAGCGCCCTTCCGTCAGCCCTTCAAGCATCGAACGGGTATTGGATTCGAGCTGGGCGTCGGCGTCCCCCAGTACCGTCACCAGATCCCAGAACCTGTCGGTATAGCGAGCATCCTGCTGGAAAAGGGTGTAGCCGATCCCGCTTTCTGACGGGGAGTAAGTGGTTACTTTACCCTGTAACGTCTCACGCTGTTCGCTTAGCAGCGTGTGAAGGTCCGCATGGGTTTGCGGCGGCAGGATGTGGCGCGCCAGATCAAGCCGGTAAGCCATGACGATCGGCTCGAAGGTGAAGCCGAAAAGCTCATTTCGCCATTTGGCCCAGTCGGGCCATTCACTGGCCTGTGCAGAATCCAGCTTTTGGGCATAGCCCTGGTTCACCCGGTTCATCTGCCAGGGCATGGCGGAGCTGATCACCACGTCGGGCGGTGGGTCCGCTGTCGCTATCAAGTCATTGACTTCCAATGTGGAACGATCACGGTAGATGAGCTCGATAGCCGGGTGGGCCTGCTCGAAAGCCGCCAAAAGAGGCGCGACGACCTGCCGGTCCAAGGCGGCTTCCACCACCAGCGGCATCGCCTGCAAACGCTGAGAGGATGATAAAAAGACAACCAGCAGGGCCGTCGTCAGCCAAAGGCGGTGCATCAGGGTTCCCCTCTTATCGCCAGAAAGTGCAACTCAATCCGAAGCCCATGCGGTTGCCTCTCTTTGACATGAAGTTCAGCCTCATGGCGTTGCGCAATGGAATCCACAATCGCCAGACCCAGGCCTGACCCCTGCGTATCCTGACGCCCGCCGCGTTCAAAGGGCTGAAACATCCGATTGCGAACCTCGGGCTCCACCCCAGGGCCATTATCCTCGATATAGAGCATGATGTGATCGTCGATGGTCTCTAGTCCCAGGGTAATCTCACTACCGGTGGGGGTATAGCGCAGCGCGTTGTCGATCAGGTTGCCCAGCAACTCACGGAGCGCCCACGCTTGACCCCGTATCATGACGGGCTCGGCAGGCAACTCGGCCAGCCCCAGGTCGTGGTGCATCGCCACCTCGCGCTGGGCCCATTCAAGCACGGTGTCATGGAGCGTCGTTTTCAGGTCGAGGGGCTTGAGCTCGTCAGCCTCTTCAATATGGCGCAGGCGCGCAAGGCTCAACAACTGGCTGGCAAGGCGGCTGGTGCGCTTTGCACCGTCGTGGACGTCCGACAAGGCTCGATACCACTCATCTGGGTCGTGGCTATGCAGAGCCAGCTCGCTGGTACTCTGCAGGCCCGCCAGCGGGGTCTTGAGCTGATGGCTGGCGTCCGCCGTGAAGCGCAGCAGGTTGTCGCGGCTTTCACGCTGGCGGGTAAACAGCGTATCAAGCGCCTCGACCGTTTCACGCAATTCTTCCGGCACCTTGCCATTGAGGGGCCGCGTGTCATCCGCCGTGCGTTGCCGCAATTGATGGCGCAGTTGGCGCATCGGCTTCAATGCCACTCGCATTGCCAACAGCATCAGGATGCCTGCCAGCAGCACCATGGCGATAAAGCGAATGACCGCTCGGTCGAACAGCTCTTTGGCCAGTGCCTCGCGCCCACTGACCGTATGCCCCACCCAGATCTGCACGGGATCCTGAATGTCCCATCCCGCCGAGTCGTATTCCCTCCCATGCAAGCGCCAGCGGGTACCCGCCTGGGTCAGATCAAGCCAGGTCGGCTCGATGGCCGCCTTGTCACGCCCTGCCTTGGGGATGGGAATATCGAGGTTGGCCGAGATGCGTCGTCCGTCAGGGTCGAGCACGGCGTAGAAAACCCGCTCCTGATGAGAGGTTGCCAGAATCTGCAGGGCAGCGGGCGGAATCCTGACGACAGGCTCGCTGCCTTCCCATTGCACCGATTCGGCGGTGGTCAGTGCCGCCGCTTCAAGCTGACTGTCGTAGGCGCGCTCGGCCGCACGCTGGGTGGAATAATAAGCCTCCATCAGCAGTAGCGTACCGAGCCCCGAGACCATGACCAGCAGCCAGATCGCCAGACGCGCTTTTAGCGTGCCTTGAACGTGAATCACCCTGGCACTTCCTCAAGGCGATAGCCCAGGCCCCGAAAGGTTCGGATACGCAGACAGCTGCCTTGAAGTCGCTTGCGCAGGCGGCTCACGTAAACTTCCAGTGCGTTGGAGCCAACGTCCCCGAAGCTAAACACCCGCCCTTCCAGCATCTCGCGCGGGGCGATATTGCCCGCATGTAAAAGCAGCCCTTCAAGCAGGCGCAGCTCACGGCGGGGCAATTCAAGCACTGTGCCATCGAGTGTCGCGACGC